>JBBQHN010000052.1:0-14037 GCA_038324015.1 Candidatus Limnocylindria bacterium
CGATCTGCTCGATCTTCGAAAGGTCGACATCGACCTGGTGCGGGATGTCCTGGGGGAACGCCTCGATGCGCAGCTCGGACAGCGCGTGGACCATGACGCCGCCGAAGGTCTTGACCGCCGGCGACTCGCCGACGAAGTGCAACGGCACGATGGCGTGGGTCTTCTCGGTCAGCGACACACGGGCGAAGTCGACATGAAGCAGGGAGCCGGTGCGCGGCTCGCGGGAGACGTCGTGCACCAGCACAGCCACCTCGCCGCCATCGAGACCGGTCAGGGAGAGCAAGGTCGTCTGGCCCCAGCGGCGGTACGCCTTCTGGAAGATGGCGGTGTCCGTCTCGACCGGGGTCGAGTCCACGTGGCCACCGAAGATCACGCCAGGCAGGCGCCCTTCGCGGCGCAGCTTGCCGACCTTCTTGCCGAGGATGGCGCGTGAACGGACTTCGAGCTTGGGTGCTTCAGCCATGCAGGAACACTCCCCCTGTTATGCGGTTCGGAGAAGTCATTATCTCAGGGCGGGGTCGGCAGGTCCACCACGAGGCGCGCGGGGTTCGCCAGATCGGTCGTTTTCGCGCAGACGAGGCGCTCGAGGCCGAGACCCCAGGTCATGACGCGCTCGAAGTCGTCGATGAGCTTCACCTCGCGCACGAGAGGCAGGCCGGGACGGATGAGGGTCTGGGTGAAGGTCTGCCGGCCAGTCGCCGGGTCCACCGTGGATGCGTTGCGGAACCGGACCTGGATGAAGGCGTTGCCGTCGACCGGCACCGGTCGGCCGCTGCCGCCGCCCATGAACTGCGTCACGACGCTGACCTCATACAGCGGCAGGCCGTAGACGCCGACGGGCGCGCTCGAAGGCCCGAATTCGAAGACCACCCGGTCGAAACCAGGCTGGTGGGCGGTCCGGATGGCCGTGACCTGGGCCTGCGCGTTCGGATCGCCGCCGGATTGGGGCGCGCAGACGACGGGTAGGGGCGTGGCCGTCGGACCGGTCGCCGAGGCGGTTGCCGACGCGGTCGGCGACGGGCGCGCGGCGCTCGGGGATGGCACCGCCGACGGGGTCGGGACCGGCGACGCAGTCGCGGTCGGGGGCGGTGCCGGCTGCGGCGAGCAGGCGCCGACGACCACGATCGCGATCGCCACGACGAGGGCCTCGAACAGACGGAGTCGGCCGAACACCTGATCAAGTGTGGACCGAATCCAAAGTCTTGTCGAGAATCCATACAAGGCGGCACCGATTGTACGCAGAGCGTACGTCGCCACGGAATTTGGTAGAATGCACTTCAAGTGGCCGACAAGCTCCGTTTGGCCCTGGTCTTCCACCAGCACCAGCCAGCCGGGAACTTCCCACATGTGTTCGCGGACGTAGCCGAGCGCGCGTATGCGCCGCTCGTGGCTGCGCTCTATCGGCACCCCGAAGTGAAGGCGACCCTCCACTTCTCCGGTCCGCTCCTCGACTGGCTCGAAGGCAACCGTCCCGACGTGATCGGCGACCTTGCGGACCTCGTGAAGCGCGGCCAGATCGAGCTCCTTTCGGGCGGCTACTACGAGCCGATCCTTGTCGGTATCCCGCGGCGCGACGCGGTCGGGCAGATCCGCTCGCTCACGGACCGGGTCGCTGCGATCTTCGGCCGCCGTCCTCTCGGGGCCTGGCTCACCGAGCGCGTCTGGGAGCCGCACCTGCCCTCCGTCCTCGCCGAGGCGGGCGTCGCGTACACGGTCCTCGACGAGGAGCACTTCCTCCAGGCCGGCCTGCGGCGTGAGGAGCTCGGCGAGTCGTTCATCACCGAGGACCAGGGCTTCCCGCTCGTCCTCTATCCCGCGAATACGCGCCTGCGGTACCTCATCCCGTTCCGTGAGGTGAGCCAGACGATGAAGGAACTGCGCGAGCGGCAGGCCGCCGGCGCGAAGCTCGTGGTCTACGCCGACGACGGAGAGAAGTTCGGCGCGTGGCCGGGCACCCACCAGCGGGTGCACAAGGACGGCTGGCTCGAGGACTTCTTCACGCAGATCGCGCAGGCCGACTTCCTCGAGACCACGACGCTCGAAGATGCCTGGATCTTCCAGAAGCCGTCACGTCGCGTGTACCTGCCCGGTGGCACGTATCACGAGATGGGTGAGTGGTCGCTCGATGCGGCCGCGGCGCGCCGCTTCTCCCAGGCACGCAATTCCTTGAAGGACGACCTCTCCTCGCTCATCGCGCTCCCGCCGTGGCGGAACTTCCTCGCGAAGTACCCCGAGGCGAACGCGCTGCACAAGCGGATGCTCATCGTGTCCGAAGAGCTCGCGCGCCGGAGCATCCTCGACGCGTCTCCCGAGGTGCGCCAGGCGCAGCAGAACCTCTGGCGGGCCCAGACGAACGACGTCTACTGGCACGGCGTGTTCGGCGGGCTCTACCTGCCGCACCTTCGCGCCGACGCCTATGGCTCGCTCCTGCGCGCCGAGCGTCTGCTTGCCGAGCGGCGCGTCGCGTCGGGGGAACAGCGCGACTATGACGTGGACGGCCACGACGAATACATCTTCCGCGGAAACGCCGGCGCGGTCTTCGTGCACGTGCAGGGCGGCTCGATCATCGAGTGGGACGTCTACGCACCGGCGGCGAACCTCATCGACACGATGGCCCGCCGACCGGAGGCCGAGCACGAAACGCTCCGCCGCGCCGAAAAGGCCGGCAAGGTCAAGATCGGGAAGACCGTCGACAAGGACTCGAAGTCGATCCACGAGGTCGTGCGCGCGAAGGAGCGCGGCCTGGTCAAGCTCCTCGAGTACGACGACGCTCGCCGCGCATTCTTCCAGGACAGCTTCCGCGTCGGTCGCGAAGAGCCGGTCAGCCTCCGCGCGCTCCCGTACGTGCTCACGCCGCAGCGCGAGGCGCGCACCGTCAGCCTGATCCTCGAACCGCCGGCCCGCGCGCTCGCGAGCGTTCCAGGTTTCGGCATTCGCAAGGACATCCGCATCGCCGACGAGGGCCTCGCGGCAGGCGTGCGGTACCGCCTGCGCAACGACGGCGGCGAGACCATCGAGCTCACGTTCACGAGCGTCTCGAACGTCGCGTTCGTGGGCGAAGCCAACACCGGAGACCTCATCACGCTCGGTACGCGCAAAACGACACCGGGCAAGGCGCTCGAGGGTGTGCGCAACGTGACCGAGGTCGTGGCCCATTCCGAGGCGCGTCATTGGGACATCACCTTCGCGATCGACCCGCCGGCCGAGACGACCGTGCAGCCGGTCTACGCGATCGCGAACTCCGAGGAGGGCTTCGAGCGCCTCTACGAGCAGACCGAGATCTCGTGTTCATGGAACATCACCATTGAGCCCGACGCGCACGTCGATCTGGAGATCCGGTGCACGACCGTCGGCCAGCTCGTCGAGCCCGAGCTCGTGAAGCCGGCCGCTCGCCGCAAGCGGACCGCAGCCGCAGCCGGCGGCGCGGACGCGGCTGGACGCGCCAAGCGCTAGTCCGCGACATGGGGGTCCTGGCGTGACCGAGGTACCGATGCACAGCCCGTACGGCGATCCACCGCCGCCTCGCCGCACCGGCATGGGAACCGGCGCGATCCTCACCATTGGCATCCTCATCGGCGCGATCGGCAGCGCGGCCGGCGGCTACATCGCGATCCGCGGCACCGCGCTCGTCGATACAACGACCGCACCGGCCGGGACCGCGAGCCCGGTGAGCGTCATAGCCGCACCCGGGAGCGACGCCGTCGTCGAGGTCGTCAACCAGCTCCTGCCAACGGTCGTCACGGTCATCAACCGTCTGCCCGGCGGACAGCCACAGTCCAGCGGCTCCGGGTTCGTCATCGACGCGGTCCGCGGCTACGTCGTGACCAACAACCACGTGGTCGAGAACGTCCGGGACACCAATGCCGGGGCGTCCTTCGACATCATCTTCAGCGACAACCGCGTCGTGAAGGGCGCGAAGCTGATCGGCCGCGACGACAAGACCGATGTCGCCGTCCTCCAGGTGGCGGCAGATGGTCTGAAGGCCGCCACGCTGGCGAACAGCGACGACGTGCCGGTCGGGTCGACGGTGGTCGCGATCGGCAGCGCGCTCGGTCAGCTTCAGAACACCGTGACCACCGGGATCGTCTCAGCCAAGGGCCGGCGCGTTCCCGAGACCGACACGATCGTGCTGGAGGATCTCATCCAGACCGACGCCGCGATCAACGAGGGCAATTCGGGCGGCCCGCTCATCTGGGGTGCGACCAGGCAGGTCGTCGGCATGAACACCCTCGTGAACCGACAGGCTGGTTCCGAAGGTCTCGGCTTCAGCATTTCCAGCAACACCGTGCGCGATATCTCGGCAGAGCTGATCAAGTCCGGCAAGATCGACCGCGGCGCGATCGGTATCGGGTACAACTTGATGACGCCTCGCAATGCCGTCGTCCTCGGGCTGCCGACGCAGACGCAGGGCGTGATCGTCACCCAGATCATCACCGGTTCGGCCGCGGCGCAGGCCGGGCTCCGCGCGAACGACGTCATCACGATGATCAATGCTCAGCCGATCGATGGGACGCATCCGATCAGCTCGATCCTCCTGCACACCCGTCCGGGCGATAAGGTGACGCCCACGATCATCCGTGATGGGAAGCAACAGGCCGTCGACGTCACCCTCGGCCGACTGGGCTGACGCGCGGCCGGCGCTGCGCCGGCGCGACGCGTCGCTGTACGTCATCGCGAGCGGTCTCGGAGGCCTCGGCCTCGGGATCGCGCTCTTCTATCTGAACTTCCTCTATCGCGCGCTGGGCTTCGATGCGCGCGCCATCGGCGTGCTCGGCGGCGCACAGGCCGTCGGTGCGCTGGTGGGCGCGGTGCCCGCCGCAATGCTCCCGCGCCGGATGCCGCGGCGGAACGCGATCCTGGTCGGCGGCTTCGTCACCGCCGCGGGGGTCATCGGCATCCTCACCCAGGACGCGCTGCCGGCGATGTTCATCTCCGCGGCTCTGATGGGCTTCGGCGGGATCATCGTCGCCTCCTCGGGCGCCGCGCTCGTGGCGGATGCCACCAGCGGCTTCGATCGTCCGCGCATGTTCGGCAATCAGATCGCGCTCGGCGCGATCGCCAGCTTCGCGGCCATCACGATCGCCGGCGCGCTCGCGGCGCCGGTCAGCCGCTACCTCGGCCGGCCGGAGAACGACGCGCTCACGATCCGTGCGGTCATCGCGATCGGCGGCGTGCTCGCGATCGCGTCCGCCGTGCCGATCCTGTTCGTGCGTTCCGCCCCGGTCGCGGCCGGCGCGCTCGATGCGCCGCACCGCCGCAGCCTGCTGCTCCGGTTCATGTGCATCGAGGTCGCGTTCGGCTTCGGCGCCGGGAGCTTCCTGCCGTTCATGAACCTGTTCTTCGCGGATCGATTCGGTCTCCCGATCGCCGGCGTCGGGTTCGCCATCGGCGCGCTCTCGATCGCCGGCAGCCTCGGCGCGATCCTGAACGGCCGCTTCGTCGTGGCCCGGCTGTCGCCGGTGCTGGCGATGGTCGTGCCGATCTTCGCCTCGCTTCCGTTCGCCCTGCTCGCCGCAGTCGCCGGTGAGCCGCTCTTCGCGTGGGCGGCGCTGGCCCTGCGCGCGGCGCTCATGTACGGCTCGACCCCCAACTTCACGGCGATCGAGCTCTCGTCGTTCGCGCCGGTCGAGCGTGCCGGCGCGGTGGCCGTCTTCGCGATCAGCTGGAACGGCGCGTCGGCCGCGGGAGCGGCGCTGTCCGGTGTCGTGCGGGCCGAGCTCGGCGCGGCCGGCTACACCGCGAACCTCATCATGCTCGTCGCGTCCTACGTCGTCGCCGCCGTCCTCATGCTCGTCTTCTTCCGCGCGCACGAGCCACGCGGTGACGCCGCGGTCGTCATTCCGTCAGACTCGACCGCATGACCGACACCGCACGCGAGATCGTCCAAGCCGCGATCGCCGGGGGCGTCCTCGCCGCGAACGACGCGCTCGGCTGGGGTGACGCGGCACGCGGGATGGCGGTGGAGATCGAGCGGCCCGCGGACAAGAACCACGGCGACTACGCCTCCAACATCGCGATGCGCCTGGCCCGGCCACTGAAGAAGCCGCCGCTCGAGATCGCCAAAGCCATCGCCGAGCGCGTGCAGGTCGGTGATGTGATCGCCGCGGTCGATGTCGCGCCACCGGGGTTCATCAACGTGCGGCTCGATCATGGGTGGCTGGCGCGGCAGGTCGAGGTCATCGCGGGCGCGGGCGACGGCTTCGGGCGCACCGACACCCTCAAAGGCCAGAAGATCCAGGTCGAGTTCATCTCCGCCAATCCGACGGGTCCGATGCATGTCGGAAATGCTCGAGGTGGTCCGATCGGCGACGTGCTGGCGAACGTGCTCGCGTTCCATGGGGCCACCGTCACGCGCGAGCACTACGTCAACGACGGTGGCGGCCGGGTCGACGTGCTTGGCCAGAGCGTCGCGGTCCGCTACCGGGAGCTCGGTGGGGACACTAGCGTCCCGTTTCCCGCGGATGGCTATCCCGCCGAGTACATCACCGTCGTCGCCAAGCGGATCCGCGCGGAGGGCGGCGACCAGTACGAGACACTGTCATTCGAAGAGCAGTCGAAGATCTTCACCAAGAAGGCGCAGCGGATCTTCGTCGAGGGATTCAAGGTCACCGCCGAGCGTCTCGGCGTCCACTTCGATGACTTCTTCTTCGAGAGCGAGATGGTGGAGTCAGGCTACGTGCAGCGGACGCTCGACGAGCTCCGGCGGGTCGACGCGCTCGAGGATCGCGACGGCGCCGTCTGGCTGAAGTCCAAGGAGCTCGGCGAGGACATCGAGAGCGTCGTCGTCCGCTCGAATGGTCTCCCGACGTACCTCGGCATCGACATCGCGTATCACCGTCACGCGCTGCTCGAGCGCGGGCTGGACACAAAGATCGACATCTGGGGCGCGAACACCCATGGGCATCTGCGGCGCATGAAGACCGCTCTCGCTGCGCTCGGTCTCGTCGATCGCTGGGACGTGGTGCTCTACCAGTACGTGAAGTTCCTGCACGAGGGTGTGCTCCTGAAGATGGGGAAGCGCCTCGCGCAGTTTCTCTTGCTCGACGACGTCATCGACGCCGTCGGTAAGGACGTGACCCGCTGGTTCTTCCTCATGACCAGCGCCGACCGCACGATGGAGTTCGATTTCGAGCTCGCGGTGCAACAATCGAACGAGAACCCCGCCTACTACGTGCAGTACGCGCACGCGCGCATCGCGAGCATCTTCCGCACCGCGTCCGAGAAAGGCCTGGGCTCGGCAGGGGCAGACGTCTCGCGACTCACAGATCCTGCCGAGCTGGATCTCGTGCGCCTGGTGCTCCGGTTCCCCGAGCTCGTCGAGGAGATCCGGGACAAGCACAACGTCCACCTCCTGACCGGTTACGCCCTTGAGCTCGCCGGCGCGTTCCACGCGTTCTACAAGGGCAACCGCGTCATCGGAGAGGACACCGATCGCTCGAAGGCGCGCCTCCGTCTCGTCGAGGCGGTCGGCCTCACGCTCCGTCAGACGCTCGGATTGCTTGGAGTGACCGCACCCCAGTCAATGTGACTCTCCGAGTTGCTCCGCGAACGCTCCGCCGGGCCCTAACGCGTCGGGCTTGGCCGCGGGCTCCCGCTCGCTCCGGCGCCGCCGCGGCCCGGGAACTGCGTCCCGCCGAGGATGTCGCCCAGGATGTTCGTGCCGCCGAGGACGATCGCCTGTGCCGAGACGGTGCCGCTCGCCGTGTCCGGCGTTCCGGCGACACTCACCTGGTCACCGACCTTGAGGTCGCTGAGCTTGATGTCGGTCTCGGCTGTCTTCACGACGCGCGTGCCCGTACCGACGAGCACGAGCTGCGTGGTGACGGTCGGGCTCGCGCCGTTCTGGCCGCCGGAGCGGACCTGGACTGTGATCGAATCGGTGTTGATCGCGATGATCTGGCCGGTCGTGAGGCCGCGGTTCGCCGCGCCGCCCCCGGCACCCTGGGCCCCGCGTCCGGGGGCCGTCGTGGCCGTTGCGCCCGTGGTCGTCGTGCCCGCTGTCGGTGTTCTTGACGAACCGAAGGCATAGCCGCCGCCGAACAACGCGAGGGCCACGATGACCCCGACGACGATCTGGACCGGACGCCTGCTGAATACGCTCATCGCTGTTCTCCCTTATTCATAGCGCAGCGCCTGGATCGGATGCAGGCGCGCCGCCCGCATCGCGGGATAGAGACCGAAGATCACCCCGATGCCCACCGACACCCCGACCGCCACTGCAACGGTGCCAGGGGTAATGAGGATCGGGATCTGGGACGCCGCAGGGATCTGCTTCACCACGACGGTGATGCCCCAGCCGAGGAGGATGCCGAGGATCCCGCCGAGGCCGGTGAGTCCGACCGCCTCGATCAGGAACTGGCTGAGGATGTCACGGCGTCGCGCGCCGACGGCCTTGCGGATGCCGATCTCGCGCGTCCGCTCATTCACCGACACCAGCATGATGTTCATGATCCCGATGCCGCCGACCAGGAGCGAGATGCCGCCGATCGCACCGAGCAGCAGCGTGAACGTCCCGGTGATCTGGTTGAGCGCCGCGAGCGTGTCGTTCTGATTCGTCACGGTGAAGTCGGCGCTCGCCGGATCGGTGATCTTGTGGCGCCTCAGCAGGACGTCGAACACGTCGGCGGTCGTGTTCGCCATCTGCTCGCTGTTGGCCGCCTTCACGACGATGGCGTTCACCGAGTTGGTGCGGCCGGTGAGCACCCGCTGCCCGGTCGTCGTCGGCACGAGGATCTGATCGTCGCGCGAGAACCCGAAGGTCGTTCCTTTCGTCTCGAGCATCCCGATGACCTTGAAGTTGAGGATGCGGGCCCGCTGCGCGCCACCGGGGCCACCGCCACCGCCGAAGACCTGGCGAAGCTGGATCGTCTGGCCGGTCGGGTCGACGCCCTCACCGAATAGATTCGTCGCCGTGGTCGAGCCGATCACCGCGACTTGGGCGTTCACCCGCATATCGGCCTCGGTGAAGAACTCGCCTGTCGCGAGGCCCCACTCGCGCACCACGGGATAGGCAGCGGTGACCCCGACAACGTTCGAGTTCCAGTTCTGCCCTGCGGCGGTCACCTGCCAGCGGCCGGCGCTCTGCTCGGCCTCGACGCCGGTGATGGTCGGGCCGAGCTGGTCGCTGATCGCGGTCATGTCGTCGAGGGTCAGGTTCTGGCTGGCCACCCCGGCGCCCCGGAGTCCGTTGTCGCCGGTCTGCGCGCCGGGCGTGACCGTGACCAGGTTCGAGCCGAGCGACAACACCTGCTGCTGCACGGTCTGTGAGGCGCCGTTGCCGACAGCGACCATCGCGATGACCGACGCCACGCCGATGATGACGCCGAGCATCGTGAGCGACGACCGGAGCTTGTTGACGATGATCGACTGCAGCGCGGAACGGAAGGAGTCAAAAAGCTTCAACGGGCCACCGGCACATGCGCGACGTCACCGCTGTGGAGGTCGACCGACTGCTGCGTGCCGGCCTGCTTGAGCTCGTCGTCGGCCCGCCGAGGCATCGGCACCAGCTCGTCCGCGGCCACGATCCCGTCGCGCATGCGGACGATCCGCTTGCAGTGCTCGGCGACGTCGGGCTCGTGGGTGACCATGACAACGGTCTTGCCTTCGTCGTTGAGCCGCTGAAAGATCGCGAGGATCTCAGCCGTCGAGCGCGAGTCGAGATTCCCGGTCGGCTCGTCGGCGAGGATGATCGACGGGTCGTTCAGCAGCGCGCGGGCGATCGCGACGCGCTGCTGCTGACCGCCGCTCAATTCGGTCGGCTTGTGATGCATCCGCTCACCGAGGCCGACGGCGGTGAGCGCGGCCTTTGCTCGCGCGGTGCGCCCGCGTGCGCTGCCGCCGTAGAGGAGCGGTAACTCGACGTTCTCGATCGCGTTGAGGCGGGGAAGCAGGTTGAACGTCTGGAACACGAAGCCGATGTGCTTGTTGCGGATGGCCGCGAGCTGGTCGTCGTTGAGCTGGCGCACCTGTTGGCCCGCGAGCACGTAGCTACCCGCGTCGGGAACGTCAAGGCAGCCGAGGATATTCATCATCGTCGACTTCCCGGACCCGGACGGACCCATGAGCGCGACGAACTCGCCCGTGTACACGTCGAGGTCCGTGCCACGGAGGGCGTGGACGATGTTGTCCTTCCCCATGCGGTACGTCTTGGCGACGCCGCGGAGCCGGATCACGGCGTCCGTAACGGTTCCAGGTCGTGAGGCGGCGAGCGTCATCGGCCGGGCTGTCCGCCGCCACCGATCTGGACGCCACGGTTCGCGCCGCTCGCGGCCGCGCGCGGTTGCGGCAGGACGACGACATCACCTTCGACGGCGCCGGTGAGGACCTCGGTGACAGTTTCGCTGCTGATGCCGAACGTGACGTCGGTGTCGACCGGCTGACCATCCTTCATCACGGTGAGGTAGCGCCGGCCGGCCTGCGTCTTCACCGCGAGGTTCGGCACGACAAGCGCGTTCGGGCTGCTCGCCAGGATGATCTGCGCGGTGCCGCTCATCCCAGGCTTCACCTGCGCGCTCGGGAGGTCGATCGTGACATCGATGCCGTAGACCGGTACGCCGGACGCGATCGTCGCGACCGGGTCGAGCGAGGTCACCTTGCCGGTCATCTTCGCGGTGCCGACCGCATCGACCGTGATGGTCGAGACCTGGCCGAGCTTGAGTTTGACCACGTCGGCCTCGCCCACGGTCCCGTGGAGGGCAAGGGAGCCGGTGTTCGCGATCACGATAAATCCGGCGGCGCTCGTGCTCGACACGTTCTCACCCGGCTGAGCGCTGATCGAGACGACGACGCCGGAGACGGTCGCTTTGATGCTGGCGTTATCGAGGTTCGTCTGTGCCGTCGCGAGGCTGGTCTCCGCGTTGGCGAGGCTGTTCTGGGCACTCTGCACGTTCGAGGGCTGGTTGTTGACCGATGTCTGGGCGCTCTGCAGGCTCTGCGCTGCGCGGACCCTGGCTGCCTCCGCGTTCTGCAGGGCGGCGACGTAGCTCCCACTGATCGCATCGGTGATCGTGCCGAGCGACGTCGTGATCTGCGTCACCTTGTTCTTCGCATACGTCGCGGCCTGCTGGTCGTTGGTCAGTGTGTTGAGCACCGTTGCGATGTCGGCACGTGCCGCATCGAGCGTGGTATCGACCTTCGCATTCGCCGTGTTCAACGAGTTCTGGGCAGCGGTCGTGGACGACTGTGCGGTGGACAGCTGACCGTTCGGTGCGTCGATCGCGGAACTCAGCCGTCCAGCGGTGCTCGTATACGCGACCTGTGCCTGCTGCGCTTGCTGGATGAAGGTGCCGGTGTCCTGATTCGCCGCGATCGCGGCGTCGAATGCAGCTGCAACACCGAGTGCCTGATTGACGGCGGTGATGTAGTCGCCTTCTGCCGCGCTGTAGACGCCGCGCACATAGTTCGAGGCGTTGCCGAGCGCTGCAGCCGCCTGATTCATCGACGTCTGCGCCGCCTTGTTGTCGGCCAGCTGATTGGCTTGCCCGAGATCGGTCTGCGTTTGTGCGACCTGCTGCTGAGCGACGCTGATCTGCGACACGTACGTGGCCAGGTCATTCAGCAATGAGCCGAAGAGCGACGAGTAGTTGCTCTTCGCCGCCGCGTAGTTGGCCTTCATCTTTCCGAGTGCGGTCTGAGCGGTCGCAAGGTCATTCGCGGTGGACTGCTGCGTTTGGCTCAGCGACGCCTGGGCGTCGTTCGCGCCCGAAAGAGCCTTGTCGTAGTTGGTCTGCGCGGCGGCGAGGTTGTTCTGCGCGATCGTGAGTGCCGCCTGCAGGTCGGTCGCGTCGAGCCGCGCGAGCGGCTGGCCGGCGCTGATCTGCTGGCCGACCGTCACGAGGAGCTGCGCGACCTTCCCGCTCGTCGTCGGATTGAGCTTCACCGTACCGGCTGAGCTCACCGAGCCCGAGACCGCGACCGTCTGGGTGACCGAGCCGCGGGACACCTGCGCGGTCCGTACCTCCGCGACCGCCGGCGCGCCGCCACACGCGGCGATGACGCTACACGCGGCCACCGCCGCAAGGACCCCCTTCAGCTTCGACGACATGTCCCTCTTCCCTTCATCACGCGAGGACGCGACGCTCACTGGTCGGCCCGCGTGGCCAGCGGGCTCGGTCCGAGCCGCGCGATGACGACCGCCCCAAGGGCATATGCCAGGACCACCATCCCGATCACCCGCCCGACCTCGGGTACCTGCGCGAGCACATAGAGGACGGTGGCGCCGAGCAGCGCGATGATCGCGCCGGGCACGCGGGCGGCCCATCCGTTCAGCGGACGGGCTCCGAAGATCGCGTCGCCCAGCCGCCAAGACATCGCGGTGAAACCGATGAGCGCGATCATCAGGAACACCGCTCCGAACACCGCCATCGTCATGATCCCCACCTGGAGCCCCAGCTGGATCCCGGTGGGGGCATCGCGGAAGCCCGTGGCGACGGTACCAAGGAGGACGACGCCGCCGAGGAACGCCGCGGACGCGAGAAGGAGGATCACGGCGAAGCCTGTGCCGAGGACACGCAGCTGCGATCGCCATCCGCCGCTCGACGCGTGGTATGCACCAAGTACCTGGCCCTTCCCAAGGACGAGCGCGGCCGAGACACCGATCACCACGAGCAGGTAGCCCGCGGCATCGCGGGCCGCGTCGGACACGCCGCGCTGGAACGGGACGACCGCGCGCAGTGGCACGGGCACACCCGCACCGTCGCCGGCCGCCGGCCGGATGACCTGCGTTCCTCGTCCGGCGAAGTTGACGAAGAAGAATCGCTGCGCGGCGCCGTCAGCGCTTGCCGCGTTCATCGAGCCGACGAGGAGGATCACTGCGATCCCGATGGCAACGACGAGCGCGCCGAGCGCGACGACCGAGTCTCGTCCCGTCATCGCGCGATCATCCGGTGCTGCGGCCCCTGTTGCTCTGGGCCGCGGAGCATCGCGTGCGCCGCGAGGATGCTCGCGACGCCAACCAGGGCGAACGACATGATCGCGAGACCGTCAACGACGACGTCCGCGCTGCCGCCCAGACCGACGCCGGCCGCGGCGCTCAGGATCGATGTGATCGAGGCGAGCAGTTCGCCGCCGTTCGCCACCAGACGCCACGTGAGATACGCGAGGCCGGGTATGGCGAACGCCGCCGCGACCAGCCACTCCCACGTCACCGATGCGCCGTCGCTCCGGACCTGCCGCATGACCGAGTCGCGGAAGCCGATCGGCAGCGGCACCGGCTTCACCGCGCTCAGCAGCCGGTGGATGCCCAGCTCGTCGTTCTCGAGATCGTCCATCAGTTGTCCCTCCTAGCCGCGAGCTTCGCCTTGAGCGCGGCACGCGCGCGATGCAGATGCGTCTTGACCGTTCCGATCGGGATCCCGAGGGCGTCTGCCACCTCTTGATACGAGAGCTGCTGCATATGGCGGAGGGTGAGTGCCGCGCGGTACGCCGGCGGCAGCTCCGCCATCGCCGCGAGGACCTCCTCGACCTCCTCCTTGCGGACGGAGATGAGCTCGGGGCCCGCTTCGGGCGGTTCCGGGTCATCAGGCAGCTCTTCGACCGTGATCTCCCGGCCGCGGCCGCGTTGGATGAAGTTCAGGCTGGCGTTGGTCGTGATCCGGAAGATCCAGGGGCCGAACGGGTAGGCCGGGTCGTACTGATGGAGCGCGCGGTACGCGCGGATGAAGGCGTCCTGGGCGCAGTCGTGCGCAGCATCCCCGTCATGCGTGATCCGCAGCGCGACGTTGTACACCCGTCCTCCGTATCGCTCGACCAGATCGGCGAAAGCGTCGGCGTCCCCCGACAGGCACCGCTGCACGATCTCCTGGTCGGTCCGCGTCAGCGCAGGCCTCCAGGCCGGCACCTGGTGCGGCCATGACTGAGTACCCCGCCCACCATCACCATGTTTCGGCGTATTCTCAACCTCTCCATGGACTTGACCTGGCTGGGTCACGCGTGCTTCCGGCTGCGTGGCCGGGAGGGCGTGGTGCTCACCGATCCACCCGACCCGAAATCCGGCGCCGCCATCCCGAAGACGGCCGCCGATCTTGTGACTATCTCCAA
>JBBQHN010000053.1:0-13969 GCA_038324015.1 Candidatus Limnocylindria bacterium
AGACGAACAAGGGCGCGAGCACGAGGGTGATCGTCGCAAGGAGCTTGATCAGAACGTGCAGGCTCGGGCCGGCGGTGTCCTTCAACGGGTCGCCGACGGTGTCGCCGACGACGGCGGCCGCGTGGGCGAGGGTCCCCTTGCCGAGGACGTTGCCTGCGGAGTCCTTGAGCATGCCGGACTCGATGTACTTCTTGGCGTTGTCCCACGCGCCGCCGCCGTTGTTGAGGACGGTGGCGAGGATCACGCCGGCCATGGTGCCGACCATGAGCAGGGCCGCTTCTGCCTCCGCCCTGAGGACGACGCCGACGATGATCGGGGTGATGATCGCGATGACCCCCGGCGGGATCATGTTCTTGAGCGCGGACTGCGTGGTGAGGTCCACGACCCGCGCGTAGTCGGGACGCGAAGTTCCGGCCATGATCCCGGGGTCCTCGCGGAACTGGCGACGGACCTCCTCGATGATCGCGCTGGCCGACTTGCCGACCGCGCGGATCGCGAGCGACGAGAAGAAGTAGACGAGCATCGCGCCGATGAGGCCGCCGATGAAAACGTCGACTTTGGCGAGGTTGACCGTGTCGAACGGCTTGCCGGTGATCTGCGCGACCTTGTCGAGATAGGCGGAGAACAGGAGGAACGCGGCGAGGGCGGCGGATGCGACCGCGTAGCCCTTGGTCAGGGCCTTCGTGGTGTTGCCGACCGCGTCGAGGCGGTCCGTGCGCTCGCGAGTTTCCAGGGATGCGCCGGACATCGACGCGACGCCACCGGCGTTATCGGTGATCGGGCCGAAGGTGTCCATCGCGAGGATGAACGCCGCGCTCATGAGCATGCCCATCGTCGCGACCGCAGTGCCGTAAATGCCGCCGTGCGGCAGGCCGGTCTCGGCGCCCCAGCGGTCACCGAGCCAGTGCGACGCGAACAGCGCGACGGCGATCGTGAGGACCGAGGAGAACGTGGTCTCGAAGCCCACCGCGAGGCCGGAGATGATCGTGGTCGCCGGACCGGTCTTCGCGGCCTCGGCGATCTCTTTGACCGGACGCCACGCGCCCGAGGTGTAGTACTGGGTGATGAAGACGAACGCGACGCTCGTCAGGATGCCCACGATGCCGGCGCCGGCGAAGTAGTACCAGCCGCCCTTCTCGTTGAGCATCAGGTAGGTCACGAGGATCATGGCGAGGGCCGAGAGGCTCGCGGTGATGTAGTAGCCGATGTTCAGCGAACCCATCGGGTCGCGTGTCTCGCTACCGCGGACGGTGAAGATGCCGATGACGCTCGCGACAAGGCCGAAGCCACGCACGACGAGCGGGAAGAGGATCCAGGCGACGTTGTGAGTCACTGCGAAGATCGCAACTCCGAGGATCATCGCGCCGATGTTCTCGGCCGCCGTGGACTCGAAGAGGTCCGCGCCACGACCGGCGCAGTCGCCGACGTTGTCGCCGACGAGGTCGGCGATGACGCCCGCGTTCCGCGGGTCGTCCTCGGGGATACCCGCTTCGATCTTGCCGACGAGGTCGGATCCGACGTCAGCCGCCTTCGTGTAAATACCACCGCCGAGCTGCGCGAACAACGCGACGAACGACGCGCCGAAGCCGAAGCCGACGATGGTGAACGGTGCCTGCTCGGGGTGCGCGAAGCCGCCGTAGGCGACGAACATCACGAACACACCGATGAGCGAGAGGCCGACGACGAGGATGCCGGAGACCGCTCCGCCCCGGAGCGAGATGCGCAAGGCGTCCGCAACGCTGTGCTGCGCGGCCGCCGCCGTGCGGAGGTTCGACTTCACCGCGACGAACATGCCCACGATGCCGGAAGCCATCGAGCATGCCGCGCCGACGAGGAAGGCGATGCCCGTCTTGATCGCGAGCTCTTCCGGCTTCACGCCGGGTGCCGACTCGAAGAAGTAGATGACGAGCGAGATGACGACGGTGCCGCCGACCGCGAGGATCGCGATGGTGCGGTACTGGCGGTTGATGAAGGCGACCGCGCCTTCGTAGATCGCACCGGCCACTTCCTGCATCGCCGGGGTGCCGGTGTCGGAGCCGAGAACGTCGTACGCGAAGTAGGCGGCCACCGCGACGGCGATCAGACCGGAGATCGGGACGATCCAGAGAAGCGGGTTAGCGGCAAAGGCGTCCAAGGGCGCGGGTCCTCCCATTGAGCGTTAGGTCACCAGGCGTTCGACCACAAAAAGAGAGCGCCCGCCCCGACGGAGGGGGCTGCAGCGCTGACTCGAATAGTAGCCAGGGCCCGCCGGGCGCGCAAATCTGACCGGCTTCGACGAACGGCGCAAGCCGGAGCGGGTATCGTGGGATCGATGCCACCGCAGAAAGCCTCCAAGTCAGCTCCCAAAGCGGATGCCAGTGAGAAGGCGAAGAGCGCCGACCGCGACTGGCTGACCACCGCCGAGCTCGCCGCGAAGATCGGCTGGCGCGAGCATGCGCTGCGTGACGCCCTCCGCGGCAAGGACCTTCCGGGCGTGCGCCGCACCTCGTTCGGCTACCACATCGACGTGAGCGCCGTGGACCAGATCAAGTCCGCGCTCGGCCCACCGCCCCCCAAGGGGAACAGCAGCCTCAAGAAGGAAGCGAAGCCGAACTAGTCGCGTCCCTCTAGAGCTTTACGACTCCGAGCTGCTGCATCTGGCCCAGCGTGTCGTAGCTCGCATGGATCTCGGTGATCTTCCCATCCTGCACCCGGAACGTGTCGATGCCGGTGACCGCGAACTCCTCGCCCGTCGGCAGCAAGCCCATCACCGTGCTCTGGAACGTTCCGCGCATCACGAACCGGACGGCGACCCGCTCGCCGTCGGTGAACAGCTCCTGGAGATCGAACCGCAGATCGGGGAACGCCTCACCGAGCTGCACGGCGAAGTTCTGGAACTCCCGCTTCCCGCGCAGCACATCGCCGTTGGCGGTCGTGAACACCACATCGGGCGCGAGGATCTCGTCGGCAGCGGCCACGTCGACCTTGACCATGATGTCGTCGAAGCAGCGGCGCGCGATCGCGACCGGGTCCCGACTGATCATGGCGTGCCGGAGATCGTCAAGCGCGCTTGCGCAGCCTGGCAGGCAGGATCTGCAGCTCCTCGCGGTACTTCGCGACGGTCCGGCGCGCGAGGATGATCCCGTGGTCGTTGCGCAGCTTCTCGACGATCTCTTGATCGGAGTGCGGATGGCCGCGGTCCTCGACGTCAATGATGTTCTTGATCACGTCCTTCGTACCGAGCGATGCGGTGAAGAACAGCGAGAACGGGACGACCTGGCCCGCAGGAAGGAGCACGAACTTGCCCGCGGTCGCGCGGCTGACGGTCGACTCGTGCATGCCGATCCGTTCACCGACCTCGGCGCGCGTGAGCGGCCGCAGACTCTGGATGCCCCGCTCGAGAAAGTCGTTCTGGCATTCGACGATGACCTGGGTGATGCGCGCCATCGTCTGACGCCGCTGGTTGATGTTGTCGATGAAGAACTTCGCGCGCGTGACGTACTCGCGGATGTGCTGCTTCTCCTTGTCGTCCATCGTCGGCGCCTCGGTCTTCGCGCTGCGCGCGGCCTGGATCTGCCCGACGAGCTGGCGGTAGACGGGGTTGACCTTGAGCGAGAAGCGGCGTGACTCGATGACCTCGACCTCGAACGTGTCCTGCTCGTTCTTGACGATGATCACATCCGGCCGCAGCGCGACCTGCCGCCCGCCGATGCTCGTCCCGTCGGGTCCGGCCGCGAACGCCTGTGCCGGGTGCGGGTTCAAGTTGTCCTTGATGTAGTCCCAGGCGGCCTGCACCTCCTCGCGCGAGATCCGCAGCGCCTGCGCGACGTCACCGAACTTGTGCTCGCCGAGCGCGCGAAAATGCTCGGCCACGATCGTCCGGGCGTGCGGCGGGACGGGCTCCCCCGCCTCCGCGAGGTGCGTCATCTGGATGAGGAGGCACTCCTGGATGTCGCGGGCGCCAAGACCCCACGGCTCGATGGACTGGATGGTCCGCAGCACCCGGTCCGCGTCCTCGAGCGAGACCTGGCAGGCCTTTGCCGCATCCTCGAGGGTGCCCTCGAGGTAGCCATTGTCGTTGAGGTTCCCGATCAGGTACTCCGCGGTGAAATGGAGCCGTTTGGGCAGCAGCACGCGGACGTTCCAGGAGAGGTATTCCGCGAGGGTCTGCTCGGCCTCGGCCCGCACGATCGGGTCGAATTCGTCGCCCTCCTCCTCGTCACGTGCGAGGAGGCTGGTCCCCTCGAGCGGCTCGGCGTCGCCGTATTGCTCTGCGGCGCCGGCCTTCCCCGCGCCGAAACAGTTGAGGCACACCCGCCCGGTGAGCGGCAGGCCACACAACGGGCAGACGTGCACCTCGTCCAGATCGAGTGCCGGGTTCTCCTCGAGCTCCTGATTGATGACGTCCTGGAGCTCCAGCGAGGACAGCTGGAGGATGTAGTTGGCGGCGATCTGCTTCGGTGTGACCTTGAGCGTCTGCTGTGGGAGGAGCCGTAGGTCCACGTGTCGTACGTTACCGCAGATGGTCGTGACGGCTGAGCTTCCGCTCATCGCTGCCGCCGCGGCGCTTGCTCTCGTCGCGTTGTCGCTCTTCCTCGCGCCGCGCTCGACGGCTGCGCGGCGCGTCGCGGTGTTCTTCGCCGTGGCCGCGACGGTGACGCCGCTGCTCCTCGCCACGCTGATCGACCCGGCGCATGCCGCGGGACGCGCACTCTGGGAGTGGTCCGCGGCGGGTGGACCGACTGTCCAAGCGAGCTACCGGTTCGACGGGGTGGCCGCGGTCGCCGTCGCGGTCGGGGCGGCGTACGGCGGCGCGGGGCTCTTCGGCGCTGCTCGGGCGACGACCCATCATCCCCTGCTGCCCGGAGCGATCCTCGCACTAAGCCTGGTGTTCTTCGCGCTCGCGGTGACGGAGGACCTCATCGCCGGAACGGTCGTCCTGGGTTTACTCGCATCCATCACCGTCCTGGCAACGCTCGCGGTCTCACCACTGCCGGCATCGACGCGGCTGGCGGCATATCTCGCGGTCGGGCTCCAATTCTTTGTGCTCGCGGCTCTGCTCATCTCGCGGCATGGCGGCGCCTCGTTCCGGTTCGACATGATCGTCCCCGGCGCGATCAGCCCCGGCTCCATCCTCGCCGCCTCGATCGGGGCGGCGCTCTTCGCCGGTCTCTATCCATTCATCCCGTGGCGCTTCCGGTCGCCGCTTCGCGCACCATCGCTCGAGCGCCTCCGCGGGGTGGTGACGATGCCCGCCGGTGTCGCGGCGACGTTGCTGCTCCTTCGCCTGCTCGGTACCACCCGCGATGACGTCGTGGCGATCGCGCTGCCGGACCTCCCGCTCGCTCTTCGGCTGGCGACCGCGATCCTCGCGATCGCGATCGCCGGCTGGGTCGCGTACCGGCGGCGCGGGCTGCCACCGCGCGCGATGACGATCGCGGCGATCGTCGTGCTGCTGCTGCTCGCGTATCCCGCCCTCCACTGGGCCCACCTGATCCTGGTCGCAGCTCTGCTCAGCGTCCTGTACGCGGCGATCGTGTCGCTCGGACTTCCCGAGCAGTGGGACGTGGTGCGGTACGACGTCACCCTCGCTACGTTCTGGATCGCCCTCGCGATCGGGACACCGGCCTCGATCGCTGGTGGCCTGTTCATTCTGGTCGCGGACGCGGCGACCGCGCTCGCGGAAGCCGTATGGGAGCCTCCGCACGGCGGCTTCCTGCTCGTCATCGCGGGGTCGGCGGCGACCATGACCGGCCTGGTCATCATCTTCGCGGGCTCGCTCGAGGCGAAGGATCGCGGCGCGCAGGGCCTCGCGATCGCCGGTCTGCTCGTGATCGCGGCGCTGGTGCTCATCCACGTCGGGCGGCGCATCGACCTCACCGAGGTGCCGCTCCACCTGGACGGCCTCGCGGCCGCCGCCGCGGCGGGCGCGACCGCACTCCTCGGCCTGCTGGTGTCGGTTCCGGTGTACCAGGGCGTGACCGCGACATTCGGACGGCCATTGGCTCCTGCGATCGCGACGCCTTTCGCCTTCCCGGCCACGATCGCGCTCGCGACGCTGCTCGTCATCGTGGCACGCTCGCTGCGACCGTTCGTGCCAGAGCTTGCGCCCTTCGCGGAGCGACTGCGCGCCTTCATCGCGATCGCGGATCCGGTGCCCGCGGGACATGCTGCCTTCGGCGCGCTTGACGCGGTCGCGTCACGGGCCACATCGACGTTCAATCTGTTCGAGCAGCGCGCCGGCATCTGGCTCGCGACCATCCTCATCATCGCGCTGCTCGTCTGGTCCGTCCGCTAGTGGTCTATCTCGGGCTTATCGCGCTCACCACGCTGGTGGCGAACGGCGCCACGCGCCTCCGCCTCGTCGCCGTCGCGTTCGTCGGCGTCGCGGCGGTCGCCTCGCTCATCGTGTCCGCGTCAGCGAGCACGCCGCAGGTCGCCGTGACCGCCGCGGCGGGCCTCGCGTCGGCCGGCATCCTGTTCGTCGCGGCGCGCGACTACAGCTACGGCGAGGACCCGGGCTGGCGTTTATGGCTCGGCACGTTCACCGCTGCGATCGTCACGCCGATCGCGTACGCGTCGTTCCGCACGATCACCGGCGAGACTGCGACCCTGCCATTGTTCCAGGACGGCTCCGGGATCATCGCCGAGGTCTCGGGCGTATGGCTCCTTTCGAGCGGTGTTGCGGTCATGCTGACCGCGCGCAGCGCCGTCCGGGCTTCCCTCGCGGCCCTCCTCCTCGTTACCGGCGTGCAGCTCCTCACGCGCCTCGTCCCCGAGCAGCACCTTGCGATCACCCTCGCGGTCGCCTGGCTCGAGCTCGTCGTCGCCCTCGCGGGCGCGTTCCTCATCATCAATGAGCGCGCCGTGCTCGACGGATGATCGTCGCTGCGCCCGCGTTCCTGCTGGCCCTTGCCGCGATCGCGTCGTTCGGCCTGCGCAAGCGCCTGGCTGTGGTCGCGTGGCTCAGCTTGGCCGCCCTCTTCGTGGCCTTCGTGCTGGTGAGCGTCACGCCGACCGATACGACCGCGAGGCTGTTCGACCTCGATCTCCGCGCGACCGCTCTCGGCCGGCTCGCGGGGCTGTTCGTCCTCCTGATCAGTGCAGCGCTGCTGATCGACGTGTACCTCGGCGAGCCGGCGTACAACTTCTTCCCCACCGCGCTCGCGGTAGGGAGCGTGGCTCTTGCGGTGCTCGTCGTGAGTTCGCCGGTGGTCATCGTCGCCCTCGTGGTCGCCGGCCTCCTGTTCCCCGTGGGCTCCTTCACCTACCAGGTCCATCGCAACCGCAGCGTCGAGGCCGCGGTCCGGCACTTCTCCTTCGTCGTCCTCGGCGGCTGCCTCGGTCTCGGCGCCCTGGCGCTCGCGGCGAGCCTGCCGAAGGATCAGCCCGCGAACACGCTTGTCCTGCTGGTGGTGCTCCTGTTCGTCGCCTTCGCGCTGATGCTCGCCGCGATCCCGTTCCACACCCATGCGGCACTGCTCGCCGGCGAGGCACCCGCGGCCGCGCTCGCGCTGTACTTCGGGGTCCTGGTCCCGATCACCTTCATCGCGTTCGCCGAGGTCCTCGCCGGGAGCGGCCTCCTGCCCGCGATCGTGCAGGTGGCCAAGGTGCAGGACCTCCTGCTGGGCATCGGGCTCACGTCGGCCTTCGGTGGGGCACTGCTCGCGGCCGGCGCGAACGATCTTCGCCGGCTCGTGGTCTACGCGGTGATCTCGAACCTCGGGTCCGCGCTCGTCGGCATCGCGACCCTATCCGGACCGGGGATCATCGGCGGCATCGCGATCGCGCTCGTCACCGGCGCCTGCGCCACCCAGCAGCTCCTTGCGGCGGGGACGCTGGAGCGCCGCGCGGCGGGCGGGCGTCCGAACGTGACACACGCCCCGCTCGCGGCGGGTGCGTTCATCGCCGGCGGCATCGCGATGATCGGCGCGCCGCCGCTGGTGAGCTTCCCCGGGCACTTCTTCGTCGACCTCATCGCCTACTCCGTATCGGGGACCGCCGGCAGCATCCTCGTCGCGGCCGCAGTGCTCCTCCTGATCGCCCAACTGCGAGCGGGGGTCAGACTCTTCGCGGGATCGCCCGAAGGCTGGCGTATCGAGCCACGGCCGGTGGCCGGGATCCTCGGCGGGATCATCTTCCTCTCGCTGCTCGTAGGAGGCATCACCCCCGACGCCTTCCTCCAGCCGATCGCAGCGTTCGCTGACGAGTTCCTGAAGGCGCTTCGCCCCCTCTAGGGCGCCGGACGTACGCCGCTACTGCGGCGCGCCCTCGTCGGTCATCCAGCGCTCTACGTCGCGGGTGTAGGCGAGGGGACCTTCCGGGAACCAAAGCGCGATCTCGGCCGCGGCGGTCTCGGGAGCGTCGCTCGCGTGTACGAGGTTCCGCAGTCCAACGAGCGCGTAGTCACCGCGGATCGTTCCCGGCGCAGCCTCGTGCGGACGCGTGGCGCCGACCATCAGCCGAACGACCGCGATCGCGTTCGGGCCTTCGAGCACGGCGGCGATGACGGGCGAGGCGCTGATGGTCTTGACCAGGTCCTCGTAGAAGAACTTGCCCTTGTGCACGGCGTAATGCTGCTCCGCGAGCGAGCGCTCGACCTTCATCAGGCGCAGTGCGGCGAAGCGCAGGCCGCGCTTCTCGAATCGGGCGAGCAGCTCGCCGGCGATGCCGCGTTGCACCGCGTCGGGTTTGAGGACGATCAGGGTGCGCTGGATCATCTCGGTCACGAAGCCTTCTCCATCGTCAATTCTTCGGCTTGAGGCGCGGTCAGCTCGGCGACGGTCGCGCGCGGCCCGACGGCGGCGAGGTACGCGAGCTCGGGTCGAAGATATCGCTGAGCCACGCGCTGCAGATCGGCGGCTCCGATCCCGTCGATGATCGCGATGAGCTCCTCGACGCTGCGGACGCGGTCGAGGAACAGCTCTTGACCGGCGAGCCAGCTGGACACGCCGCGCGAGTGCTCGAGTCGAAGCTCGATGCGGCCCTTCACGAAGTCACGGACGCGGGTGAGCTCGGCCTCCGTCACCGGCTCCGCGCGCAAGCGCGCCACCTCGGCGAGCGCTGCGTCGATCGCTTCACGCGCGCGCGTGGGCGCGACGCCGGCATAGATGACGATGTGGCCGGCGTCCGCGTAGTTCGAGATGTACGAGTGCACGTCGTAGGTCAGCGCCCGCTTCTCGCGAAGCTCGAGGAAGAGGCGGCTCGACATCCCCTCGCCGAGGATGGCATTCAGCATGTCGATCGCGAACTTGTCCGGATGCAGCTGCGGTACGCCGCGCCACCCGATGCAGACGTGTGCCTGCTCGCCGCGCTTAGCGAGCGTCTTCGTGCGGGTGCGTCCGGCCTTCGGCGCCGGCTTCCCGCTGATCGCCGGCCGCTCCGGGAGATCGCCGAACCGCGACGTGACCGCAGCAATGGCTTCGGCCTCGTCGATCCGGCCCGCGATCGCGACCACGATCCGCGACGGCGCGTACTGCGTATCCATGAACTCGCGCAGCCCGGCTGCGGTCAGGCCGAGGACGACGGGCTCGCGGCCCGCGACCTCCCACCCCAGCGGATGGTTCGGGTACAGGAGCTCGTCGATGAGGGTGTGGACGCGATCCTGTGCCTGGTCGCGAT
This sequence comes from Candidatus Limnocylindria bacterium, assembly GCA_038324015.1. Lineage (GTDB taxonomy): Bacteria > Chloroflexota > Limnocylindria > P2-11E > P2-11E > UBA4735. Next base: position 9,601 of record JBBQHN010000053.1, read on the forward strand.
ACATCCGGATCTCTTCGACGATCACGTTGCGCTCTGACTCGACGTCACTCTCCCGGAGCAGCGGCGCGCGGACCATGTCCGAGACGATGTCCAGGGCGAGCAGGTAGTGCCGCGCCGGCACGAATGACGAGAAGACGGTCGCCTCCTTGTCGGTTGCGGCGTTCACCGTGCCGCCGACGCCCTCGATCTGCTGACTGATCTCGGACGCGCTCGGCCGGTTCGCGGTGCCCTTGAACACCATGTGCTCAAGGAAATGGCTCGTCCCCGCGTTGATCTTCGTTTCGGAGCGCGAGCCCACACCGACGTACACGGCGATCGACGCCGACCGTGCTTCGGGCATGTCCTTGACCAGCACGCGGACGCCGTTGGGAAGTGCCACGCGCTCGTATCGCATGTTGAAGACGCTAGCAGGCGGGCTCAGTCGGCCGCGTGCCACGCTCCGTAGCTGATGATCAGATCCGCGCCCGCGCGACGTGACGCCGCGAGCGTCTCCCGCTCGGATGCGGCGGCGTCATCGAGCTCTTCGGCCGCGATCACGAACGCCGCGTGCTCGTTCGCGGTATGGAACGAGATGACCGGGCGTCCGACCAGTGGCCGCAGCGTCGCGACAATGTCCAGCGCCGCGGTGCCCGGCTTCACGACCACGGCGTCCGCGCCTTCGGCAACGTCGCGCATCGCGCGGTTGCGTGAGGCACTCGGATCGTCCGCGGCAAGCAGAGGCACGGCACGTTCGCGGATCGGCGCCGAGCCGACGAGGACCCGGTGCATGCCGTACAAGCTGCTCTCGAGCTTGGCCATCGCCGCGACCGGCACGGTCTCGTGCCGCTCCGCCAGCGCCCCGCGGACCGCCGCGACGCTGCCGTCGAGCATGCCGGAGGGGATGACGAGGTCGGCGCCCGCGTCGGCGTTCGCGACGGCGATCTCGCCGAGGCGCTCGAGCGTGCCGACGACGTCCGCCCCGCCCTCGCGGAACAGGACGCATTGCCCGTGGTCGGTGTACGCGCAGACGCACACATCTGTCGCGACACCCAGCTCGGGCACCGCTTCCTTCACCGCCCGGATCGCGCGATGCACGATGTGGTCGCGCTCGCTCGCGATGAACGCCCGCGCATCCTTGCGGTCCGTCGCGCCGTAGATCAACAGGCCGGCGAAGCCGGCGGACGCCGCGGCGCGCGCGTCGCGCACGAGCTCGGTGATGGAGAGTCGCTCGAGATGCCCAGTGCCTTCGATACGCTCACGGTCCTCGACCGACGCCGACACGACGACCGGAAGGATCATGCGCGCGGCCAGACCGTCGCGACCGAGAGCCCGGGACCACGCCGGATGGTCCGCAAGATGGGACCGGGAAACGGTGCCGTTGCCCATCCGCTCATCTTACTCACCGGGCACTAGCATGCTGGGCGGTGGGTACCTTTCGCGCCCCATTCAGGGCGATGGGCGCGGTCCTCGTCGCGGCGTCGCTCCTCGCCGCCTTCCCGCATGCCGCGCATGCGAACGACATGAGCTCGCCGCTTCCGGCGCGTGCCGACCTCGGCCCGATGCGGCACATCTGGCAGACGCTCAACAACTGCGGTCCGGCATCCGTCGTCATGGCGCTCTCGGTGTTCGGCATCGACGCGGACCAGGAGGTCGCGCGGCTCGCGCTGCGCGGGCCGGACATCCGCCGGGGCATGGGTCCGGCGCCCGTCGACCCATGGGTGAACGAGCTCTACGGGCTGCGCTCCATCTCGCGGCTGAACGGAACGAATGACCTGATCAAGCGCCTCGTCGTGAACGGCTTCGCGCCGATGGTCACCCAATGGCTGCAGGACCCGTCGATCTCGCGCATCGCGCATTGGCGGACGGTCCGCGGGTACGACGACGACGCGAAGGCCTTCTACGTGAACGACCCGATGCTCGGCAACAGCGTCGCGCTGTCGTATGAATGGTTCAACGCGAACTGGCAGCCGTTCAGCTACCGCTGGATGGTCCTGTACGAGCCGAAGGATCAACAGCGGCTCCAGCAGCTCGTCGGTACCGACTGGAGCGAGGCCGGCATGCGCGACGCGTTCTACGCGCGCGCGAAGGTCGACGCCTACGTGCAGGAGACGAGCGCCGCATGGCTCACGTACGGCGAAGCCGCCTACCAGGATGGCTGGTTCGCTGAGGCGGTCGCAGCGTTCGAGCGCGGGATGCAGCTCGGCTCGGCAACGGGTGTGTTCACGGTGCGCAGCAGCTATCCGCAGGCGCTCCGAGCGCTCGGCCGCCAGAACGACGCGGAGCGGGCGGCGGCGCGCCTCGCGAACCTCACGACGACGCCGGCGGCGGTCGCGCAGTCACCAGACCGGTACGCGACGTTCATGGCCTACGGGCGCGCGAACTGGGACGGGATCACGCTCGTCGAGTAGCTAGACCAGCACGTCCCTGGCCCGCGCGAGCCGCTCGCCTGCCTCGCGCAGCACGTCGTCCGTCTTGCAGAACGTGAACCGGATGAGCCCGCGACCGAGCTCCGGCTGCGAGAAGAACGAAGACCCCGGCACCGCCGCGACCCCGACCTCCGCTACGAGCCGGCGCGCGAACGTGACGTCGTCCTTCAGGCCGAAGTCGGAGATGTCGCACAGGATGTAGTACGCGCCCTCGGGCAGGCGCGGCTTGAAGCCCGCGCGATCGAGCGACGCGAAGAGCGTGTCGCGACGGACCTTGTAGTGCGCGGAGAGGTCGCGGTAGTACGGCGGGCCGAGCGTCAGCCCGGCCGCGACGGCTTCCTGGAGTGGCGCGGGCGCCCCGACCGTCACGAAGTCGTGGACCTTCCGGATCCCGGCCGTGAGCCGCGGCGCCGCGACGATCCAGCCGACGCGCCAGCCCGTGACCGAGAAGGTCTTCGAGGCGCCGGAGATCGTGACGGTCCGGTCGGCCATCCCGTCGAGCGTCGCCAGCACGATGTGCTCGCCGCTGTAGCGGATGTGCTCGTAGATCTCGTCGGTGACGGCGATCGCGTCGTGCTCGCGGCACAGCGATGCGATGAGCTCGAGCTCCGCGCGGGTGAACACGCGGCCGCTCGGGTTGTTCGGCGTGTTCACGATGATCGCCTTCGTCCGCGCGGTGAACGCTGCGCGCAGCTCGTCGGGATCGAACGTGTGATCGGGCGCGCGCAGGGGCACGAAGACCGGCTTGGCGCCGCAGATGGCCGCGTCCGGGCCGTAGTTCTCGTAGAACGGCTCGAGGACGACCACCTCGTCACCCGGATCGACGATCGCGAGGAGCGTGGAGACCATCGCCTCGGTCGATCCGCAGGTGACCGTCAGCATCGTCTCCGGGTCGACGGACATCCCGTACAGCTCCTGATAGGTCTTCGCGAGGCCGTCGCGCAAAGACTTGCTTCCCCACGTGATCGCGTACTGGTTGATGTCCGCGTCGATCGCGCGCTTGGCCGCATCCTTCAGCAGCTCCGGCGCGGGGAAGTTCGGGAAGCCCTGCGCGAGGTTGATCCCGCCGTGCGCTGCGCAGAGCCTGGTCATCTCGCGGATGACGGACTCGGTGAACCCTTCCGTCCGGGCTGCCAGCACGCGCTTGGACACCGTCAATACCCGACGGTGCGGTCCACGAGGTTGAGAAGCGGCTCGCCGGCATTGAAGCGGCGGACATTCTCGACCAGCAACGCGAGGCTCCGCTCACCAACCCGCGGCGAAGAGTTCGACACGTGTGGCGTGAGGATGGCGTTGTCGAGCTTCCAGAGGGGACTCGTCGCCGGGAGCGGCTCCGTCTCGAACACGTCGAGCGCCGCACCGGCGATGCGGCGCTCGGTCAGCGCTTCGATGAGGGCAGGCTCGTCGATGATCGGGCCGCGAGCGATGTTGATGACCCAGGCCGATGACTTGAGCCCGCGCAGGATCGCCGCCGACACCATGCCTTTGGTCTGCGGCGTGAGTGCCGCGGTGACGGCGACGTAGTCGGCCTCCCGGGTGACCTCGGCGAACCGTTCCGGCGGCACGATCCGCTCGGCGCCGGGCGCCGGCCGGCTCGCGTCGCGGCGGACGCCGACGACCCGCATGCCGACACCCGAGGCGATGCGCGCCAGCTCAGTGCCGATGCTCCCCATCCCGAGGATGACGAGCCTGGCGTCGCGGACCTCGGCGTGCGGGATACCGCGCTGCCACTCGCCGCGGCCTTGTGCCGCGAGATGTACGGGCACGCGCTTCGCGGCGACAAAGATCATCGCGAGCACGTGTTCCGCGATCGGCACGTCGTACGCGCCGGTGTTGTTCGTCAGCTGGATACCGTCGCGGCCGGCGAGGAGCGGCACGTGCCCGTCGACGCCCGCGGAGAACGTATGGACCCAGCGCAGCTTCGGCATCGTGATCAGCGCGTCGCGGAGCCGGTCGAGCGAGAT
>JBBQHN010000054.1:0-13923 GCA_038324015.1 Candidatus Limnocylindria bacterium
GTCATGACCGCGGTCATCGTGAAGGTCATCGACGTCACGGTCGGGTTCCGGGTCAAGGAGCACGAGGAGAGCCTCGGGCTCGATGCCTCGCAGCACGGCGAGATCGCGTACGTACTCGACTAGGAAGAAGGAGGAACCAACGTGGACATCATCGCCCTCGCGTCCTTCGGACTGCTCGTGGTGGCCTGGATCGTTACACCACTCCGCTCGACGAACGTCGCCAGCGTCGAGCTCATCGAAGAAAAGGCGGCCTAAACACCGAATCCACACCCAACCGCCACCTACCGGGCACCCTTCCGGCAAGTGGCGTGCGGGATGCTGCTGCGAGAAGAGTTCGCGGGAGGCACGAAGATGGCAGTGCACGCGATCCAGCCAGGTGAGCACTCCGTCGCGCGTCCGCTCCCGGAGCCGCCACGCACGCACACGGTCTCCCAGATCGGACGGACGTCGCGCACATCGGATGCGCTGACCCTCGCCCTCGAGGAGTGGCTCGCCGAGGTCAGGCTCCGCTACACGATCGGCGGCGAATAGCTCCTAGCCGAACACCGCGCCGAAGGCCGCGGCCAGGACCGCAGGTAGCCGCGCCGACGGGTCCTTGCGCGTGTCGTAGCCGCAGATCTCCAGACCACGGACGTCCGCGACCTGGCTGATCGAGACCAGGATCTCGGCCAGCGCTGACAGTGTCGGCCCACCGTCCACCGGCAGCCCCACCGCCGGCATTTCGCGCGGATCGACGATGTCGAGGTCGACGTGCAGCCAGACGGGCTTGCGGCGGACCGCTGATAGCAGGAACGGCGCGTCGAGCTCGTCACGGTCAAAGGGCACCCGATGGACCTTGGAGCGCTGCAGGTTGCCAGACTCGCCGGGATCCAGCTCGCGCGCGCCGACAAGGTAGGCGTGGTCCTCGGCGATCTTGCGGACGCCGGGCCAGAGCAGCGGCGCGACCTGCTTGCCGCACACGTGCGCCAGGCACATCCCACCGACGAAGTGCGACGGCGTCGTCGCCATGGTGTTGAAGTCGCCGTGCGCGTCGAAGTACACGAGGAGCATCTCGGGTTCGACCTGCAGCGCACCGCTGATCGTGCCGGCCACGAGGGTGCATTCACCGCCGAGCACGCCGCACCGGGCCCCCGCCTTCAGCGACGTCGCCACGGCGTCCTGCAGGATGATGCAGGCCTCGCGCGCCGCGGTCAGCCAGCGGTCACGCGGGTTGAACGGCACGCGGACGCGCTTGTCCGGCCGGAGACGCTCCGCGAAGGCCTTGCCGAGGACGGCCGGCGCCTCGATGGCACCGGCGAAGCGCTGCTCGGTCACGATGCCCGCTTCCATGAGATGGATGGGGCGTTGTGCCATCAGTTGGCGCGAGTGTCCTGCCCGCCAGCCGGTCTGGCAAGCGGGCGTTTGGGCTAGTGCAGGTAGCCGGTCTGGTTGAGGGCGAGGCAGATGATCGCGATCGCCGCCAGCGGTGCCTTGGACCAGCGGCCCGAGACCAGCATCAGGATCCCGCAGACGAGCGCGACGAGCGCGAGGATCAGGGAAATGCTCATGGAGTCCTCCTACACGCGATTGGCCGTCTGCCATGCAAGCGGCAGGCCGCGCGTCAGGCGGTGCCCTGTTCCCCCTTAAAGAGGGCGATCACGAGCTCGGTCCGCGACCGGACGCCCATCTTCCGGTAGATCCCGGCCAGGTGGTACTCGATCGTTTTCGGCGTCACGAAGAGCGCGGCCGCAGCCTCTCGGTTCGTGGCACCCCGGCCGATGAGCGTCGCCACCGCCCGCTCGTGCGTCGTCAGCGCATCAAGTTCCGCCGGCGGTCCCGCACGCCGCTGGAGCGGCGCGAGCTCGCGACGCGCGCGCTCGGCCCATGGCGCGGCGCCGAGCCGCTCGAAGGTCGCAAGCGCCGAGCGGAGACGCACGACCGCGTCCGCCCGGCGCCGCCCGCGGCGCAGGTGCTCGCCATAGCAGAGCTCGGTCCGCGCCCGTTCGAAGGGCACGTTCACCTGCCGGTGCAGACGCAGCGCTTCCTCGAAGTCCTGCCCTGCCGCCGGACCGCTCACGAGCAGTCCGCGACACCGGGCCGCGAGCGCCCGGACGAGGGAACCGCGCCCGGCGCGCGCGCTCTCCTCCAGTGATGCGAGCGCGACGGCCGCCTCGCTCGGCCGACCGTCCCGGACGAGCGCTTCGATGAGCTCGGGCAGCCACTGGTTGATGAGTGGACTCATCGTGCCCGCACCTGTGGCTCCCAGCTGCCCGAGCTCCCTGACCGCGTCGTCGGCGCGTCCGAGCGAGAGCTCGAGCAGGCCAGCGGCCGAAGCGGCGTATGCCGCGGCGAGCGATCCCGGGGGCGCGAGAGCCCGCGCGTCCGAGAGCAGCTCACGGCAGGTCGTTTCGTCTCCTCGCACCGCGGCGATGCGGGCGAGGGTCGTCGCGGCGGACGCGGTGTCGAAGGTCACGCCGCGCTCGCGCGCGATGCGGAGGGCTTCGGCGGAGAGAGCGTCGGCAGCGGGCCAGTCGCCGGTCCGGTAGAGCACGGCGGCGAGGGTGTCGAGCGCGTTCGCGAGGAGGGGCGAGCCGATCGATCGCGCGCGATCAACGACGCGCTCGAGGAGCCTGCCGGCCGCGAGGTGGTCCTCGGTCCAGTAGAGCGCGATCGCGCCGCGGAGCAGCGCCTCGAGCGTGTCCGCGGGATCGCGGGCCGCGAGGCGGTCGATCGCCGCGAGCGCACCCCGTCCGGCCGGCCGCTTCCCGCCGGCCGCGAGCACCGCGACCGCGTACTGGACTTCGGCGAGCCGCGCGGTCCGTCCACCGGCACGACGCGCGAGCGCTCGCGCGCGCCGGCTCGTCGCGACCGCGCGGAGCGGATCGCCGCCTGCGATCGCCGCCTGCGCGGCGTCGACGAGCATCGCGGTGGCAAGCGCGGGGTCGCGTCCGGCGATCGCGGCGGCCTCGGTCACGAGCTGCTCGTGCACCCGCAGGGGCGCCGGTCCCCACATCGCGGCGCGGCCGGCCCGGTGCGCCGCGCGGGCCTGCGCTCGTGCGTCCATCAGCCGATCCTAGGGATTTCCCTGGTGACGGTCGGGGGGCGAGCGACCTACCGTCGGTCCGTCGACGCGCGGCGTCGGGGAGGGGCGGGCGATGGCGCGGCGATCGATGCGACGCATCCTCGGTCAGGAGCGGACCCTCGTTGCCGGGCTCGCGGTCGCGATCCTCCTCAGCGCGAGCCTGCCGGGGGCCGCCGTGCGCGCTGCCGACCCAGCCCGCCAGGACGGCGACCTCTTCGTAGGCGCCACCTTCGTGAACCGGTTCGCCAATCCGGTGGGTGCGATCTGGCGGGTCCGTGGCACGACGGCGACGGTCTTCTGCGAGAGCGCGGACGGCGGCGCGGACCCGGGCTACTGGACCACGCCCTACTCCGTGATCGTCGATTCGGCGGGACGGATCGTGTTCCTCGCCGAGCTTGGCAACGGCAACGTCGGCCTGCTGCGATGCGACGCGCCCGGCGCGCCGGCCGAGGAGCTCGCGGCGTTTCGCGTCCGGGGGCCGGTGCCGGTCGGTTGGCCCGAGCCATTCCCCGATCTCCGGTTCGACCTTCGCATCGGCTCGCTGCACGTCCTGAAGCAGCGCGTGATCACCGAGGACTTCAGCGGCGCCCCGACGGTCAACAACAACGACCAGTACGAGCTCGTCGCGGGGCTCCAGAACCTGACGGATCCCGACCTCCGAGGGACGATGGAGCTGTTCGCGTACGACAGTGGCCTTCGGCAGTGGCGCCACGGCACCAAGCTGCCCGGGGTGCCGCAGCCGAGCGGCAACCTGACCAGCGTCGTCGCGCACGACAGCAGTCTCTGGATGTTGAACAACGGCTACCTGCGGCGGACGAGCCTTCCGCTCCAGCTCGGTCTCTCGGGCACTGCGGCCGGCGTCTCCTACAGCTTCACGCTCAATCTCTTCGGCTCGGTGCACGACCTGCCGGTCGCAACCCTGGACGACACGACGGTCCCCAATGTGGGCAGCGGCTGCGGCGATCCAAAACGCTTCGATCCGCCGCACTCCGGGCCGCCGTCACTGGAGATGCCGCTGGTCAACGGTGCGTTCAACTCGCTCAGCGGCAATCGCCTGGCCTACGACGAGCAGGGCACGCTCGGTCTCGTCGTGCAGACGCCCGGCGGGCCGTCGCCGTACCTGACCAAGGTCAGCTCGGCACTGCTGAACGACAACCCGCAGGATGACCTCGAGGGCTATTACCACCAGCCCTTCGACAATTGCGCCCACGTCCCGTGGGTCCAGTACGCGCCCATCCTCCCGTGGACGTCCACGGACAGCACCGTCGCGTTCGACAACGTGGTCGACCTCATCGCGACCGCGCCGGGCGGCATGGTCGGCACGTCCTTCTGGGGCAATCGGGTCGTCAGGCTCACACCCGGCGACAAGGTGACCGACATCGTCACGTTGCTGCACCCGATGGGGATCGCCTCATATCCCGCGGTGGTCCCGTCGCTCGGCACGGTCATCTACTTCACGATCCATTCCCCGGTGGATGTGCTGCTCACGGACGCGTTCGGCCTGCGGATCGGTGTCGATCCCCTCACCGGTACAGCTGTGAACGACTTCGGCGACAACGGATTCGACACCGGACCCGGCGAGCCGCGCGTTCTCGCGATCAAGGATCCCGCTCCCGGTGCATTCCGCATGCAAACGATCGGCACCGGCACCGGCCCGTACCGGATCGACGTCACCTCGGCCGACCTGGTCACCGGTTCGAGCGCCCGCATCACCGCCTCAGGGGTCGCGTCGCCGGGCAGCGCTGGCCAACACGACTTCACGCTCGACCCGCGCAGTGGCCTCACGTTCGTCGGTGCGGATACGACACCACCGACGAGCACCGTCGTCCGGACACCGAGCGCCAACGCGGCTGGCTGGAACAACGGCGACGTGACCGTCGGTCTCTCGGCGACCGACGAGCCCGGCGGCTCGGGCGTGCAGCGGATCACCTACAGCGCGGCGGGCGCTCAGACGATCCCGGCCACGTCGGTCGCCGGAAGCACCGTGTCGATCGCCGTGACAGCCGAGGGCTTGACGACCGTCAGCTACTTCGCGACCGACAACGCGGGCAATGGGGAGTCCGGAAGAACGCTCGCGGTCAACATCGACCGGACCAGACCGTCGATCAGCGGCGCGGCCGCGCCACCGCCGAACGCCGCCGGCTGGAACAACAGCGACGTCACCGTGACCTTTGCCTGTGTCGACAGCGGCTCGGGCATCGCGTCGTGCGCCGCTCCCGCAACGCTCGCTACCGAGGGCGCCGGCCAGAGCGCGACAGGCACGGCCACGGATCGTGCGGGCAACAGATCGTCGTCGACGGTGGCCGGCGTCAATATCGATACGACCGAACCGCACACCACTTTGACGCAGAGCCCGGTCGCGAATGCGGCCGGCTGGAGCCATGGCCCGGTCACATTGTCGCTCACGTCCACCGATGCACTGTCGGGCGTCGCGTTCACGGCCCTGAGCGTCGACGGTGCTCCATTCGTAACGTACGTGGCGGCACTCACGTTCTCGACCGACGGAACGCACACGCTGCGGTTCCGGTCCACCGATCGCGCGGACAACGTCGAGACGGATCAGACCTTCATGCTGCAGCTGGACGCAACGGCTCCGACGATCACCGGCGTCATGTCGCCCGCGGCGAACGCGGCCGGTTGGAACAACACCGACGTCCAGGTAACGTTCACCTGCGCCGATCTCGGCTCAGGTCTCGCCTCTTGCAGCGCTCCTGCGGCTCTAGCGACCGAAGGTGCCGGCCAAAGCGCCGCCGGGTCGGCGAGCGATCGCGCGGGAAACACCGCGACCACGACGATCTCAGGCATCAGCATCGACAAGGCACCGCCGCACACCACCGCCGCGCGAAGTGGCGCGCCTACCAGTAGCGGCTGGGACCACTCGGCGGTCACCGTGACGCTCGTGGCTTCCGACGTGCTCTCGGGTGTCGCCCGGACCGAGGTGAGCGTGGGAACCGCTCCGTTCGCGCCGTACAGCGGACCGCTCACCATCTCGGCCGACGGAACGACGGTCGTCCGGTACCGCTCGACCGATCGCGCGGGCAACGTCGAGGCCGAGCAGACGCTCACGCTCCGCATCGATCGCGTGGCGCCTGAGGCGATCATCGGATTCGATCCCGCGACCGGTGACATCGCGGTCACCGGCTCCGACGCGCTCTCCGGCGTGCCGGCCGGTGCCATCGCTCCGATCACGTCGGCCCGGGCACGCGAGAACACCACGCAGCGGACTTACGTCGTGACCGACCGCTCCGGTAACACGCTCACCATCGTCATCGACGTCAAGCACGATGGCCAGGAGCTTACGGCGACGGTCGTCAGCCTCTCATACAACGGCGCGGCGGCGATCGTCGCGCCGCGGAACCGCCTGAGGTTCGAGTGGTCGATCCAGGGCATCACGATCCGAGAACTCCAGCAGCAGATCGAGATCGGCACGGGCGGCGCCCGGGGCCAGGTCGAAGCGGAGTACACGTCGAGGTCCGCGGTGACGCGGATCACCGTTCAGAGGGGCGGATCCGACCAGGAGGGCGAAGCCGAGGAGCACGGCCAGTACCCGCGGCAGATCGTGCGACCGGGCCTCGTGCTCATTCAGGTGACGACGGATCGGGGCAGCCTCGCGATCGCGTACTAGTCGGAGAGGGCCACCAGGGCGCGGTCGATGGCCTCGAGGCCGCCGCGGAGGGTGTGGGTCGGCATCCCGAAGCCGATCCGAAGGTGCCGCTCAGCGTTGAAGTGGCTGCCTGGAATGACCATCGTGCTCCACTCCCTGATGAGCCGGTCGACGAGCTCGGCGGACTCCACGGGGAAGCTATAGCCGAAGAAGCACACACCGCCGGCGGCCGGTGCCACCCAGTGCAGGTCCTGGGCGTGCGCCGCGGCCCACGACTCGAGGATCGGCCAGCGCTCGTTCAACAGGTACCGCGCACGCTTCAGCAGCGAATCGCGGCGCGCGAGCGCGATCTCGGCGAGCAGGTCGGAGAGGGTCGCAGGAGCGATGGTCGTGTAGTCCTTCATCGCCCACGCGGCGGCGATGCGCTCCGGTGGCGCCACGATCCAGCCGATCCGCAGACCGGGCAAGCCGTAGGCCTTCGAGAGACCGCCGGTGACGATGATCCGTTCGTGGTGACCCCAGAACGTCGACGTCTCGGGCCCGCTGCGCTCCGCGCCGCGATACACCTCGTCGGCGATGATCCAGGTGCCATGTGGCTCGACGATGGTCGCGACGTCGAGCACCTCGGCCGCGGTGAGGACCTGGCCGGTGGGGTTGTTCGGATTGCAGACGCACACGACCTTCGTGCGATCGGTGACCGCGGCACGCAGTGCGTCGAGGTCGATGCGCCAGCCCCATTCCTCACGCAGCCAGACCTCTTTGACCTTCGCGCCGAGGCCGCGCGCGATGCCGTGCAGCTGCATGTAGTTCGGCATCACGACGATGACCTCGTCGCCGGGCTCGATGAGCGTCGCGAGCGCCAGGAAATTCGCCTCGCTCGTGCCGGTGGTGACCAGGACGTTGTCGCGCGTCGCGTCGGGATGGAACGACGCGACGGCAGCGCGGGTCGCGTCGCGGCCCAGGCCATTGGAATAGCCGAGCCGCTCTTTCGCGAGCTTGCCGAGGTCGCGTACCGCGTCCTCGAGGGTCAGTGCCTCGAGCCCCGACTCGGAGAGGTCGTAGGTGACCGTGTGCTCCCACCTCGACTGCATCCGCTCCATCGAGAACTCGGGGAACTTCATCGCGCGTATGGTCGCACCGCGCGCTAAACTGGGCGTAATAGAAGACGCGATCGACTGAGGACCCGGGCCGTTTCGGCTCGCGGCCCTATTTCGGCGTTTAGGGGGTACGTGCGGAAATTCTTCGGCGGTAGCGCGCCTCGGGTCGACAAGCTCGTGGTCGGGCTCGGCAATCCGGGCGATGGATACGCGAACACCCGGCACAACGTCGGCTTCGCCGTCGCGAGCCGGCTGGCGAAGCGCGCCCGCGCGGACTTCGGCATCAAGGCCGCGGAGTCGCGCATCGCGGAGGGCAGCCTCGGCGGCATCAAGATCGCGATCGCCCGTCCCCAGACCTTCATGAATGACAGCGGCCGCGCGGTGAAGAAGCTGCTGGACCGTTACCGGCTCGAGCCGAAGGATCTGATCGTCGTCTTCGACGAGGTCGACCTGCCACTCGGGACGATGCGCATCCGCCAGTCGGGCGGGTCCGGAACGCACAACGGGATGCGCTCCATCGTCGGCGCGATCGGCGAGGGCTTCCCGCGGATCCGCGTCGGTGTCGCCCCCGCGCAGCTGCGTGAGGTGCCCGATCTTGCCGAATATGTCCTCTCACCCTTCGATCAGGACGAGAAGCAGCTGGCCGAACACACGCTGGACCGCGCCGCGGAGGCGGTCGAGGTCGCCGTTCGCGATCTGCTGCGCGCGATGAATCAGTTCAATGGCTGACGCCGTCCGCGCCGTCCTGCCCGCTGCGCGGCTCGCGGGCCTGCTCGCGCGTGCCGAGGAGAGCCCCGCGTTCCGCGACCTCGCCGATCGCGTCGCGACCGGTGGCACCATCGCTGTGGCAGATGCGGTCGCCGGTGCGCGCGCCTACGCCTGGGCATCGCTCGTCGCGACGCAGGGACGCACCGTGCTCGTCGTCACGCCGAGCGAGGACCGCGCTCGGCGCTGGCGCGCCGAGCTCGCCGGCTGGCTCGGCGACGAGCGCGTCGTCGCCTTCCCCGAACGCGAATCGATGCCCTATGAAGCGGGTTCGCCGTCCGCGGGCTCGGTCCATCAGCGGCTCTTGGCGCTCTGGCGTCTGCGTGACGGCGAGTCGGTCGCGGTCGTCGCGTCGCTGCGCGCGCTGATGCAATGGACACTCCCGGCGGAGACGCTCGCCGACCGCGGCCGCGCGTTGCGACCCGGCACGACATTGCCGTGGCAGAAGACCGCGGCCTGGCTCCTTTCATTGGGCTACGAACCGGTGCCTGAGGTGAGCGAGCCTGGGACGTTCTCGCGGCGCGGCGGGATCATCGATGTCTATCCGGCATCGGCGACGCAGCCCGCGCGTATCGAGCTGTTCGGCGACGACATCGAGTCCATCCGCAGCTTCGACCCGGTGACCCAGCGCTCGCAGGAGACGCTCGAGCAGCTCGTCGTCCTTCCGGCGCGCGAGATCACGCTCGAACGCGGTCCCGATGTCGCGGACCGCATCGCCGTGGCCGGATGGGACGGGCTCGGCGAGGACCTCGGTGATTACACCGCGCTCCTCGAGGGCCTGCGGCAGGGTCAGTACGCACCGGGTGTCGATACGTTCGCGCCGCTGCTCGGTGCGACCTCGTCGCTCATCCAGCACCTGCCACCCGATCGCGCGACCGTCGTGTTCGAGGACTCGGTCGAGCTCGCGCTCGCCTGGGATGCCTATGAAGCGCTCGCCGACGAGCGGCGTGAGGAGCTGCGCGGCAACGGCCTGCCGGTCGCCGCATTCCCGGCGCCGTATGTGCCGCGCACGCAGCTCGAGCGCGAGGCAGGGGAGCACGGCGCCATCCGCGTCGCGCCGGCGGACAATGCGCTGCGCCTGGGCTGGACGGGCAGCGCCAACTACGCGGGCCGGCTCGATCAGTTCCTCACGGAGATCGCAACCGCCGGCACGGGTACGCGCGTCGTCGCGACGCCGCAGGCCGCGCGTCTGTCCGAGCTCCTCGCCGAGCGTGAGGTCACGGCGACGCCGCAGGAGGCCTTGCCAGAGCCGCCCGCCGCGGGTTCGCTCGTCCTCCTTCACGTTCCGCTCGCGGAGGGTTTCGCCATCCCCGAGCTGGATCTGCGCGTGTTCACCGACGCCGAGGTCTTCGGGTTCCGCAAGCCGCGCCATCCCGAGCGCCGCCGCCGTCGCGTCGCGGTCGGCTCGTTCCTGCAGGACCTCAAGCCGGGCGATCACGTCGTGCACGAGGACTCGGGCATCGCGCGGTTCGAGGGCTTCGAGACCAAGCAGGTCCTCGGCGTCGAGCGCGAGTACCTCATCCTCACCTTCGCCGATGGCACGCGCTGGCTCCCCACCGACCGTATCGACAAGATCACGCGCTACGTCGGTGGTCAGGCGCCGGCGCTCTCGGTCATGGGCGGTCGCGAGTGGATCAAGACCAAGGGCAAGGCGAAGCGCGCCGCGGCCGAGATCGCGCGCGAGCTCCTGCGCCTGTACGCGGCGCGCGAGGCGACGACGGGCCATGCGTTCGGCAAGGACACGCCGTGGCAGATCGAGATGGAGAACGCGTTCCCGTACACCGAGACGCCCGACCAGCTCCTCGCGATCGAGGAGACGAAGAAGGACATGGAGCGGTCGCGCCCGATGGACCGCCTCGTGGTCGGCGACGTCGGCTACGGCAAGACCGAGGTCGCGCTGCGCGCCGCATTCAAGGCGGTCATGGACGGCAAGCAGGTCGCGATCCTCGTACCGACGACCGTCCTCGCGCAGCAGCATTATGAGACGTTCAGCGAGCGTCTCTCGACATTCCCCGTGAAGATCGAGATGCTCTCGCGCTTCCGCCTGCCGGCGGAGCAGAAGGAGACCATCGAGCGGGTCAAGACCGGTGACGTCGACATCGTCGTCGGCACGCACCGCGTGCTGCAAAAAGACGTGAGCTTCCGCGACCTCGGCCTCGTCGTCATCGACGAGGAGCACCGGTTCGGCGTACGACACAAGGAGCGCCTCAAGTCCATGCGGACCGAGGTCGACGTCCTGTCGATGACTGCCACGCCGATCCCGCGTACGCTGCACATGGCGCTCTCCGGCGTGCGCGACATCAGCGTCATCGAGACGCCGCCCGAGGACCGCCAGCCCATCGAAACGCATGTCGTCGAGCGCAGCGACGACGTGATCCGCGAGGCGATCGTGCGCGAGCTCGACCGCGGCGGGCAGGTTTACTACGTACACAACCGCGTGATGGGCATCGAGCAGGAGACGGAGCGGCTGCGCCAGCTCGTCCCGCAGGCGAAGTTCATCGTCGGCCACGGACAGATGGACGAGCGCAAGCTCGAGCGGGTCATGGTCGACTTCGCCGACCAGGACCACGACGTGCTCGTCTGCACCACGATCATCGAGTCCGGTCTCGATATCCCGAACGTGAACACGATCGTCATCGACCGCGCCGGGACCCTCGGTCTCGCGCAGCTGTACCAGCTCCGCGGCCGCGTGGGTCGGAGCGCCGAGAAGGCCTACGCGTACCTCCTCTACACAAGAGAGGCGACGCTCACCGAGCAGGCCCGCGCGCGCCTGCAGGCCGTGTTCGAGGCGAGCGAGCTCGGTGCCGGGTTCAAGATCGCAATGCACGACCTCGAGATCCGCGGCGCGGGGAACATCCTTGGCGCCGAGCAGCACGGGCACGTCGCTGCGGTCGGCTTCGAGCTGTATGCGCAGCTCCTCGAGGAAGCCGTGAACGAGCAGCGCGGCACGAAGCCGCTCGCCGCCGCCATCTCCGAGACCGTCGTCGACCTCTCGCTCGCGACCGCGATCCCCGACGAGTACATCCCAGCGCGCGCGCGCAAGCTCGAGATGTACCGCCGGCTCGCGGAGCTCAGTGACCTCGACGATCTGAGCGCCTTGCGCGAAGAGCTGAAGGATCGCTACGGTTCGCCGCCCGAGCCGATGCGCAATCTCCTCTACGGTGTCGAGGTGAAGCTGCGGGCCGCGAAGGCAGGCGCGACCGAGGTGCGGGTGCGCGGCGCGGAGCTCCGCATCGGCATGGGTCGCGACTTCACCGACGCCGATCGCAAGGTCCTCCTCGCGATCTTCCCGAAGGCGCAGCACGGCCAGCGGCAGGTCCGTGCCTCGATCGTCGACGCGCGCGGCGACTGGCGCGACGCGCTGACCCGGGTGCTCGACGGATTCGCAGCATGAAGAAGCGGGCGATCGTGACCGCATCCGCTCCGAAGGCGATCGGGCCATACAGCAAGACGACCCTCTGGCTCACCGCTGCCGCCCACTTCGCGACGGTGAATGAGATCTATGCCCGCCATTTCCCGGAGCCGGCACCCGCGCGCTCGGCGCCGATCCTGGCGGGCCTCCCAAGAGGGCTCCTGATCTCGATCGAAGCGATCGCGGCAAAGCCCGCATGACGCGCCGGTGAGGATCGGCATCGACCTGGACGACGTCGTCGCGGAGTGCGCCGTGCCGTACCTGCGTGCGTTCGCCGAGCGCTTCCGCCTCGAGATCCCGGACGAGGACCTCGGCTGGCAGACGCTCAGCGACATCGACTCCGTGAGCTGGGAAGAGAAGGATCGCTTCCGTAGCGAGCTGTATGACTCCAAGTTCTTCGCGCGGCTTGAGCCCTACGAGGACTGCCCCGCTGTCGTCGAGCGCATCGCGGCCGCGGGCCACGAGATCTACTTCATCACCGCGCGCGCGGAGCGGCGCCGGGTCGTCACCGAGACCTGGTTGCGCGAGCAAGGCCTCATCCAGCACGCCCGCGCCGTCCACCTCAAGCCGCACGGCGACTTCGACCCCGACGCACCGCCGGGGCGCTACGACGCGACGAGCTCGGCGCGGTACAAGGTGCGCCTGGCGAAGGAGCTCGAGCTCGATGCGTTCTGCGAGGACGACGTCCTCATCGCGCGCTCGCTCGCGGAGGCCGGCATCCGGGTGTGGCTGTTCGATCACACCTGGAACCGCGAGCTGAGCCATCCCAACATCACCCGGGTGGTGGCGTGGACCGATGTCGCAGCGGAGATCGGGGTCTGAGCGCGTCGACGACCCTGTATTTCGTCCGTCACGGCGAGAGCGAGGCGAATGCCGCGCACGTTTTCGCCGGCCAGACCGACAGCCCGCTCACCGCGAAGGGCCGCGAGCAGGCGCATGTCGTCGCGAGGGCCCTGCAGCCGGTGCACTTCGATCGCATCGTGACGAGTACCCTCTCGCGCACACGCGACACCGCCGCCGCGCTCGCGGCGAGCCGTGGCATCCCGGTCGAAGCGTTCGACGACCTCAGGGAGATCGACCTCGGCGAGGCCGCCGGCAAGCCGTTCGACGACGTCCGCGGCCTGCCGAACTATGACGGCGAGGGCTTCACCCAGTGGCCCGGCGGCGAGTCCCTCGACCAGGTCGTCACGCGGGCGATGCGTGTCATCGACCGGCTGGTCACGGAGAGCGCCGGGAAGACGATCCTTGTTGTCGGCCACGGCGGGGTCACGCGCATTCTCGTCAGTCGGTTCATGGGCGTGCTGCCGAAGCTGATCCGCGTTCCCGCCACCAACACGAACATCACGATCGCCACGCACGACGATCAGAACGGCTACATGATCCAGGAAATGTTCAAGGACACCCACCTCGCGGAGATCGCGTGACCCCGGCTTCCGCTAGTCTCTCGTCCGTGACGACGATCGCCCCCAAAGAGCTCGGCGAGCGCATCCGCGACATTGCCGACTTCCCCAAGCCGGGCATCTTGTTCAAGGACATCACGACGATGCTCAAGGATGGCGACGCGTTCAAGAGCGCCATCGACGGGTTGCTTGCGAAGGTCAAGGGGAAGCAGATCGACGTCGTCGTCGGCATGGAGTCGCGCGGGTTCATCTTCGGCGCCCCGATCGCGTACGCGCTCGGCGTCGGCTTCGTCCCGGTCCGCAAGCTCGGCAAGCTTCCGGCGGACGTCGTGAGCGTCGAGTACGACCTCGAGTACGGCTCGGCCACGCTCGAGATGCACAAGGACGCGATGACGCCGGGATCCAAGGTCCTCATCGTCGACGATCTTCTCGCCACCGGTGGCACGGTCGCCGGGACGATCGAGCTCGTCAAGCAGCTCAAAGGCGAGATCGTCGCGCTCGCGTTCCTCATCGAGCTCAAGGCCCTGAAGGGTCGGGATCGCCTCCAGGGCTATGACATCGCCACCCTCATCGAGTTCTAGCGC
>JBBQHN010000055.1:0-13002 GCA_038324015.1 Candidatus Limnocylindria bacterium
CCCGAGTCGACGATGACGATGTCGTTGCCCTGCTCGATGACCATCATGTTCTTGCCGATCTCTCCGACGCCACCCAGCGGGATGACGCGGACCGGGCTAGCCAAGGAGGGTCATCTGTTCCGGCGTCCGCTTCGGGTCGGCCACCGCCGCTGTCGCCGACGCCGCGGCAGGAGGCACGGTCTCGAGGAATGTCGCGAGGGCTTCGAAGTCCTTCTTGAGGTCAGCGCGCAGGGATGGTTGATGGAGCGCGGCCGCGGGGTGGAAGACCGGAAATATCGTGATGCCGTCCTTCTTTCGTGCGCGTCCATGGACGCGCGAGATGCTTTCGCCGGGAAAGAACTTGTACATGGCGTGACGGCCGAGGGTCACGACGACCTTCGGCTTGAGTACCGCGAGGTGCCGCTCGAACCAGACGTGACACGCGGCGACCTCATCCGGGAGCGGGTCGCGGTTCTCGGGCGGCCGGTGCCGCACAACGTTGGTGATGAAGACCTTGCTGCGGTCAAGGCCGATGCCCGCCAGCAGATCGTCGAGCAGCTTGCCGGCGGCACCGACGAACGGGCGCCCCTGGACGTCCTCGTTGTAGCCGGGGGCTTCGCCCAGGAACAGGATGCCGGAGTCGGCGCTCCCCTCGCCCGGGACCGCCTGTTTGGCGCTCCGGTGGAGCGGACAGGCCTGGCAGGCGCGGATCTCGTCGGCCAGCGAGGCGAGCGCGTCATCCACGGGGTCGATTATCGGGCCGCCGGGGCTTTCCGAGCGAGATACACCACATCCGTGTACGGACGTCCGGGCATCTCGATGATGTCCACCAGGAAGCCTGCCCGCTCGAACATCGCGACCGACTCGCGGCGCGACGCGAAGTGGAGGCCCTTGGCGGCCCCGCGGGTGAGCCCGATGGCCGTCGCGACCGTCTCCTGGGCGTAGCCGAAGAGGTATCGCGCGCTCGCGGTGCGTTCCTGGGCCTTGACCACGAGGGGTGCGTTCTCCGAAAGGGCCGCCGCGGCATTTCGGAGCACCGCCTCCTGGACGGGCTGCGGCATCAGGTACAGGACGTCGATGATCGTGACCGCGTCGCACTTTGGCGTCGGGTCGCAGGCGATGTCACCGATCTCGAACCGCAGACTATCGCGCCCTACGGCGGTGGCGCGGGCGATCGCGATCTTTCCCTCGTCGTGGTCGATGCCGAGGATCCGCCGCCCGGGCGCCGCCTCGGCCAGCAGGTTCGCGAAGAGGCCATGACCGCAGCCCAGATCGACGATGAACCCGTGCCGCGGCACGTAGCGGTCGACGAACGCGAGGTCCGAGAGGAACGCGCGGCCATGGACGTGAGCGCGCGCGGCGACCGGCGAGGATCGGTATCGGTGCAGCGCGCGCTGCAGCGCCGCGGTCGTCGTACCACCGGGCACTAGGCGACCCTCCAGCGGATCGTGTCACCGAGCGCGCTCCGCAGGAGCGGGTCGCTCAACACCATCAGGTCGTCGTGTCGCTGGAGCACGAGCCCATCGCCAGTCGCGCGGAGCGCGTCGTCCGGATAGCCGGGGTGCGCGATGATCTCGCCGACGCCCCGGTACGCCGCGTAGAGGGCGACGCCCGCCGCGTCGGGCCGCTGTGGCAGGGACGAGAGGTCGACGAACCAATCGTTGCCGGGGATCGCCCGGAGCAGGAACCCGTCGGCGAGGGTGGCGGCCGTGAGCAGCTGCGCTTTCAGGTGGCCGCGTAGGCGCGGTCCGTTCGCGCGCCGGAGGTATCGGACGCCCTGCTCCCTGGCAATGTGCCCGACCACGCGCGCGACCGGCGGCATGAGGTGCGTGTGCTGATGCGAGTCCCAGGCGCGTGGGTCGATCCCCCACTCGCGAGCGCGCGCGGCCTGCGCGCGGATCTCTTTCGCCAGATCGGCGGTACGGATCCGGCCGGTGAACAACCGCGCCGTGAAGTCGGCGAGGCGGTGGAAACGCCCCTCGCGGTCCACGAGCGACGGCACGTGGGCCGGGTCCGAGACGGGCACGCCGCCCACAAGGTCGACGTGCAGCCCTGTCTCGAGGCCGGGTTCGGCGCGCGAGAGGGCCGCGCCCTCCGCGCTATCCGGAAAGGTCACGAGCAACGATGCCGACCGAACGACCCCTTCCCGGTGGGCATCGATCACTCCCCGGGTCACACCCGGGGAGATCCCGAGGTCGTCCGCTGTGACGATCAGTGCGTTCAGGAGGGATCCGCTACCGCGGTGGGCCGCTCCGCCGGAATCCACCCCCGCCGCCGGGACGGAAGCCGCCGCGGTCACCGTCGCTCGGTCCGCGCTCCGTGAACCGGGCGCGCTGCTCACGCGAGCGGCGCTCGAACTCTGCGGGGTCCTCGGTGACGGCGCGGATCGAGAGGTTGACGCGGCCCTGCCGGTCCACCTCGGCGACCTTGACCTTGACCTGCTGGCCGGCCTTCACGGCGTCCTCGATGTTGTTGACGCGCTCGTTGGAGATCTCGGACGCCCGGACCAGGCCTTCCTTGCCGGGCAGATACTCGACGAACGCGCCGATGGACATGATCCGGGTGACCTTGCCCTCGAAGACCTCGCCGACCTCGGGCTCCTTGGTGAGGCCCTCGATCATCGCGCGGGCTTTGTCGCGGCCCTCCGGCTTCGCACCGGTGATGCGGATGGTGCCGTCATCCTCGACCTCGATGTTCGTGCCGGACTCGGACTGGATCGCGCGGATCATCTTGCCACCGGGTCCGATGATGTCGCGGATCTTGTCGGGGTTGATCTTGACGGTGTCGATGCGCGGCGCGTACTTGGAGAGGTCGGCCCGCGGCTTGTCGATCACCTGGCGCATCTCGCCGAGGATGAAGAGCCGGGCCTCACGGGCCTGCGCGAGCGCCTCGCGCATGATCTCGAGCGTGATGCCCTTGACCTTGATGTCCATTTGCAGCGCGGTCACGCCCGTCTCCGAGCCGGTGACCTTGAAGTCCATGTCGCCGTAGTGATCCTCGAGGCCCTGGATGTCGGTGAGGATCGTGTGCTTGCCGCCCTCCAGGACGAGGCCCATCGCGATGCCGCCGATCATGGCCTTGAGCGGAACGCCAGCGTCCATGAGCGACAGGGTCGAGCCGCAGGTCGAGGCCATTGACGACGAGCCGTTCGACTCGAGCGTCTCGCTGACCACGCGGATCGTGTACGGGAACTCGTCCTTGGTCGGGACGACCGGAAGGAGGGCACGCTCACCGAGCGCGCCGTGGCCGATCTCACGACGCCCGGCGCCACGCATCATCCGCACCTCACCGACCGAGTACGGCGGGAAGTTGTAGTGGTGCATGTAGCGCTTGCTGTCCACCGGGGAAAGCGTGTCGATGATCTGCTCGTCACCGGACGGGCCGAGCGTTGCCACCGACAGCACCTGGGTCTGGCCGCGGCGGAACACCGCGGAGCCGTGCGTGCGCGGGAGAACACCGACCTCGATCTCGAGCTCGCGAATGTCCGTGGTGCCACGGCCATCCGGCCGGAGCTTCTCGTCGACCACCGCGGTGCGGAACTCGTGCTCGACGACGGCTTCCCACTCGGCGTTGATGTCCTCGGGCTTGATGGCCCCCTCGGGTGTGATGAACTTCGCGGTCGCCTCGGCCTTGAGGTCGTCGAGGCCGGCCTCGCGCTGGGCCTTGTCCGCGTTGCGGAGCTTCGCGCGTACGCGCTGGGCGAAGAATTCGTGGATCGGGCCGAGCTTCGCCTCGTCACGCACCGGGGGCGTCCAGGCGAGCTTCGGCTTGCCGGCCGCGCGGCGCAGTTCCTCCTGGGCCTCGCAGAGCTTGGCGATGCCCTGCTGGGCGAGGGCGAGTGCCTCGATGAGCTTGTCCTCGCTGATCTGGTTCGCGCCGGCCTCGACCATCATGACCGAGTCCTTCGTGCCTGCGACCACGAGGTCGAGCTCGCTCTCGAGCATCTGCTGGATCGTCGGGTTGAGGGTGAGCTTGCCGTCGACGGTGCCGACGCGGACGCAGCCCAGCGGTCCCTCGAACGGAGCGTTCGAGATGTGCAGCGCCGCGGATGCGGCGTTCACCGCGAGGACGTCGTAGTCGTTCTCCTGGTCGCTCGACCACGCCGAGACGACGATCTGGACGTCGTTCTTGAAGCCCTTCGGCCAGAGCGGCCGGATCGGACGGTCGACGAGCCGGGCGGTGAGGATGCCCTCCTCGGACGGACGGCCCTCGCGGCGCGGGAACGATCCGGGGATCTTGCCCGCGGCGTAGAGGCGCTCCTCGAAGTCGACGGTCAGCGGAAAGAAGTCGATGCCGAGACGCGGCTTCGCGACGGTGCCCGCGGCGAAGACGATCGTGTCTCCGTAGCGGACGGTGACCGCTCCGCCGGCCTGGCGCGCGTACTTGCCGGTCTCGAAGGTCAGAGGCTTGTCGTTGATGGTCGCCTGTGCACGTGTGACTGCCACTTATCTGTGTACTCGGGTGTTAGCTGCGGTGTCGCTTACCTACGCAGGCCGAGCCGCCCAATGATCTCTTGATAGCGCTCGGGGCTCTTGCGGTGAAGGTACGCGAGCAGCCGCCTGCGCTGGCCGACCATCATGAGCAATCCACGCCGACTGTGATTGTCGTGCGCGGCGGTGCGGAGATGGTCCGTCAGATGCTTGATCCGCCCGGTGAGGAGCGCGATCTGGACCTCCGGTGATCCGGTGTCCTTCTCGTGCTGGCGGTTTGCCTTGATGACCTCACTCTTCTCTGGAGCGGCGTCTGCGAGCGGCACCCGTTGTCCTTTCCTAGATCTCTTAGATCTTTATTTTCGCCACTCACTCTACCGGAAAGAACGCTGACTGTGTCGAAAGCGCACAGGGCCTCAGATCGGCGCCTGGTCCTCAGCCGGACGGGCCGTCGGTCGAGGGGACCGGCGCCTGGGATGCCGCATCTCGGGGTACAGGACGACGAGCTCACGGAAGATCTTCGCGATGACCCCGAGGGATGAGAGCGTCGAGCGGCCGCGTGTGCGGGGGAAGTAGTCAAGGCCGATCTGCTGCACGGTGAAGCCGAGGTTCTTCGCCTTCGTGATCAGCTCGGCGCTGATCAGCGATCCCTCCGAGCGGAGCTCGACGGCCTCGAGGATCTCGCGGCGCATGAGCTTGAACGCGAAGTTGATATCCCGGTGCGGCCAGCCGAACAGGACACCGATGATGCCGTTGTAGACGTACGAATAGACCGCGCGGCGGAGACCCTCGCCCGTCCGGTCGTACCGGTACGCCGCGATCATGTCGGACCGAGTGACCTCCATCGCGCTCATCGCCCGGCCGATCTCACGCGGATCGAACGGAAGGTCGGCGTCCATATAGAGGACGAGCTCCTTCGAGGCGACCGCGAAGCCATCCCGAAGCGTGCCACCGAGCTTCTGGTTGCTCTCGTGGCGGACGATCCGCACGCGCGGGTCCGCGAGTGCGAGCGCCCGCATGATCTCCGGGGTGCGATCGGTGGACGCATCGTCCACGAGCACGACCTCGTAATCGCTGGTCAGCTCGGCGAGCGCCTGCGTCGCAACGGCGACCGCGTGCGCGAGGTTCTCCTCTTCGTTGAAGACCGGCACGACGAGGCTGATGCTCGGGCGCACGACGCCAGCATATCGGCCCATAGACTCGACTCTCGTGAGGGCCGTCGCGATGATCCCTGATCGATCGATCGCGCTCGCGCTCGCGGCATTGACCGCGCTCTCGCGGATCCCGCTCACCGCCGGCCGCCTCTGGGAATGGGACTCGGTCCTCTACGCCCGGTCGCTCGAGCTTGGCTTCCACGTCGACGACGTCCTCGCCGGCTCGCGGCCACATCCGCCCGGGTACATCTTCTACGTCGCGTCGGCGGCGGTCGGCCGGGCGCTCGGGCTGGACAGCGACCACGCCCTCATCGCCGTGGGGATCGCGGCCAGCGCCGTCGGCACGGCCGCGTGCTATCTGCTGTGCCGCCGGTTCGCCGGCCGGGGTCTATCGATCGGACTGTCCCTGGCGTTCGCAACGTCACCCCTCGTCTGGCTTCACAGCGAGGTCGCGATGCCCTACATCCTGCTGGCGCCGATCTCGGCAGGCCTCGCGCTCGCATTCCGTGACGCGCGCCGGGCGGGCGGGCGCCGGATCGTCGTCACGTCGCTCGCATTCGGTGCGCTCGGCGGCTTCCGCCAGGACCTGCTGCTCTTCCTCGTTCCGCTGTGGGCGTGGTCGCTCGCCGGCACGACGACGCGCAGCCGTATCGCCGCGATCGTCGCCTTGATCTCCGGGTGCCTGGTGTGGTTCACGCCGTCGGCCCTGTTATCGGATGGACCGCTCCTGTACGTCGCCAGGACCGTGCGCCAGCTGACCGGCCTGGGTGCCACGAGCGCGAACGGCGAGCGGTCGATACCGCTCAACCTCGTGCTGATCGGCGACTCCGTGCTCTGGGCGGGACTCACGGTCACGGTGCTGGTGTTCGTGCTCGGCCTCGCCCGCGCGCTCGCCGGGGCCCGCGGCCAGCGGCGTGCGGACGATGGCGAGGCCCGCTTCTTCGCCATCTGGCTCCTGCCCGCGCTGCTCTTCTATCTGTTCGTCCACATCGGCGAGTGGGGCTTCGTGCTGTCGCTCGTCCCAGGGCTATACGCGCTCGGCGCGTGGCTGCTCGGGCCGCTCGCGCGGCGTTCGCCCGGCGCGCGACGAGTGGTGAGCGGCGCGATATACGCGACAGCCATGCTCGGGACCGTGCTGTTCCTCGCCGGCGATCATCCGGTCTTCTCGCGAGCGTCGCTCCTCGAGCACGACCGCTCCACGGACGTGAAGACGGCGTTCATCCGCGACCGGCTGCCGGCCGAGACGACGGTGGTCTTCGCCACGGCCGAGGCGCTCGTCGCCAGCTACTACCTGCCGGAATACGCCGTGCGGTACGCCAATCGCGCGGCGACGACCGCCTACGATCTGCGGATCACCGGGATCACCACGATCGTCGTCTACGAACCCGGAGCTCGACCCGTCGCGACCGGGCAGTCTCGGCAGGTCGTCGGGCCCGGCGTCGCGCTCGAGATCATCGCCGTGGCGCCCGACGCCGTCGTCGTGGTGCCCGGACCCGACCTGGGCGATCTGCGCATCCGCTGACGACGATCCGCCCTCGAAGCGCGAGGGCGCCCCGCGCTCAGTCGGCGGGCGCGTCGTTCGGCGCAGCCGTCCCCGCGCCTGCTCGAGGCTGGGCCAGGGTGCCGGGAACGATCGGTGTGGCAGCGCGCAGCCGGCGCGAACGGGTCTTCCGCGACGGTCTCTGCTCTGCGATCAGGAACGGAGCGGCCGAGACCACTGCGACGATGTAACCAAGGTAGTTCCCCTGGAAGTAGCGGCCAAAGAATAGGAATGCGAGCAGCGTGAGGCTGTAGCCGAGAAGCATCCGCGCGATCGTCGGCTCACGCCAGAGCCGGTACATCGTGTAGACGGCGATCGGGGTCGCGACCGCGATCTCGATGACCGCGAATGGGAAGTCGGCCTGGCGGAACGCGATGATCCCAAGCGCCAGCAGCAGTGCCGAGAAGCCCATGCCCGAGATCGGATACGTCCACGCCGCACCGCCCGCGTTATAGCGCACGACGTCGTCGTAGAACGCGTTCCAGTCGTTGATGAGGAACGGCGCGAACGTGATGAGCAGGAAGGCGGCCGCTGGGATCAATGGGGTGAGCGCGCGGAGTGCGGCGCCGATCGTCCGCGGCTTGCGGGTGGCGACCAGGTAGACGACCAGGAACGGCAGCAGGAAGAGCGCATGCAGCTTCGCCGCGGCCGCGGCCGCGATCGCGAGCGAGCCGAGCGTGCGCCGCTCGCGTTGCAGCAGCACGACGCCGGCGAACAGGAGCAGCAGCACGAAGAAGTCGTTGCGGCCTTCGACCACGAACGGGAAGAGCTGCGGGTTGAGGCCCACGAGCGCGACGAGCGCGAGGCGGTTCTCGGTCCGCCTCACGAGGAACGGCACGATCGCGAGCGTCCCGATGAACGCCGGCAGGTACATGTACCGCTGGTCCCAGAAGATGCCGAAATGGTCGAAGAGCCAGACGAACGGCACCGTGACGAGGAACAGGAACGGGAAGTACGTGAGGTGGTAGAGCGCGGGGTTGTTCACCATCGGCCAGTAATAGAGCGGCGTGTCCAGATAGTCGGCCGCGTAGGGGTTGTGTCCGGCGAGCAGCTTGCGCGCCGCCTCCTCGATCATGAGCGCGCCGTCGTGGATGTAGGTGTACGGCTTACCGGTCTCACGCAGGACGATCGACGCGATCGTCGGCACGATCACGAACACGAGAACGATCAAAGCAACGTGGATCCATCGCGCGCGCGGAGTGAACGCGGCGCGCTGCCGGATGTCCCGGACCGGGTACGTGAACGCGGCGATCCCCGTGACCGCGAGAAAGATCGGCCCACCGATCCCGGGGAACAGCCGCCACAGGGTCCCGTCGGTCGTCGCGGCCACGGTCGTGTGGTTCGCGAAGAGGAGCAGCCAGTTGCCGACGGCCATCACACCGACGACTTTCGCGTCGAGCGACAGTCCGCGCCAGGACTCAAGGAGCCAGCGGATCCCGCGCTCGATGGCCCGGATGATCATTCGGTGCGCCCCCAGTTCGTGAGGATCGTCTCCGCGGATGCGGTCCGGAACCGCTCCGCAAGCGGCAGGATACGTTCGTCCGCGGCCAGCAGGCCGAGCTGCGCAGGCGGCGTGCCGCGGAGCGCCTCGACGGTCATCGCCTCAGCGACGGCAAGTGCGCCGACGGCGAGTCGCCGCAGCCCGCCGAGGTGCGCGGCAGATCCGGCGGCTGCACCGACGTCTCGCGCGAGCGATCGGATGTACGTCCCGGTGGAGCACACCACAAGGAGCCGCAGGTGCGGCGGCTCCCAGCTCGCGATGTCCAGCCGTTCGATCGTCACGGTCCGCGCGGCGAGCGTGAAGGTCTCCCCGCTGCGCGCGCGCGAATATGCGCGGCGGCCGCCGACCTTCACCGCCGCGTAGGCCGGCGGGACCTGCGCGATCTCGCCCCGGAACGGCGCGAGGACGCGGTCGATCTCGGCCGCGGTCAGCTGCGGGATGCCGGCGGTCCGGGTCGGTGCGCCCTCGCGATCATCGGTCGTGGTCTCGTGGCCGAACGTGACGAGCGCGGCATAGACCTTTGGTGCGGTATGGAGGGTGTCGGCGAACTTGGTCGCGGACCCGACCAGGAGCGGGAGGAGGCCGGTCGCAAGGGGATCGAGGGTGCCGCCATGGCCCACCCGTTTGGCGCCGATGACCCGCCGCGCCACCGCCACGACGTCGAAAGAGGTCCAGCCCGAGGGTTTGTCGATCGGCAGGACCCCGTTCGGGCCGATGGTCAGCTTGGGCTCACGCCGGCTGGCGTGCGCGCGCGAGCGCCTCTCGCGCCGCGATCAGCACCCGTTCGCGGATCGCCGGGTGGTCGTGACCCACGATCAGCGCTCCGGCCGCGCGGACGTGGCCGCCGCCGCCGAACGCGAGCATCAGCGCCGAGGCGTCGACCGCGGGCTCCGCTGCGGACGTCCGGCATGACACCTTCACCGCATCGGGCGTCCCGCTGAACAAGAGCGAGACGCGCATGCCCTTGCTCCGCGCGATCTGTTCGACAAGACCCGAAAGGTCCTCCTCCGCGGCCTCGGCCTTCTCGAGATCCTCGTGCTTGATCCACGACCACACGAGGAGTCCGTCCTCCTCGCGCTTGAGGCGCGAGAGCGCGAAGCCCCAGAGCTTCAGTGCCTCGAAGCGCTTATTGCGGAAGATGTTGTAGGTGATGGACTGCAGGTCGGCGCCGGCCTCGCGGAGCATCGCCGCGCGCTCGAGTGCGCGTTTGTCGGTGTTGGGGAACTGGAACGAGCCGGTGTCGGTCATGATCGCGACCAGTGCGGCCGTCGCCATGTCCGCCGTCCAGCCGGTTCCGAGAGCATCAACGATCCGGCCGACCATCTCGCCGGTCGCGGCGCTCGTGACGTCGACGAAGTTCGCGTCCGCGAACGCCGTGTTCGTCGCGTGGTGATCGATATCCGCGATCCGGGGTCCCGTGGGCAGCTCGAACTTCGCACGCGCCGGCTCGCCGAAGTCGAGGCACACGACGAGATCGACGTCCGCAGGCGGCGGTGTGCGCTCGTACCGGTCGGACGACGCGAGGAACCGGATCCCGTCAGGGACCGGGTCGGCGCAGTGCCACGAGACGAGCTTCCCCATCCGCTCCAGTGCCAGTCCGAGCGCGAGAGCGGAGCCGATGGTGTCGGGATCGGGATCGCGATGCGAGACGAGTGCGATGCGCTGCGCGCCGCGGAGAGCCTCGACGACGTCGTTCAACCTTTCGCCTCACCCTCGTGTGCTTCACGCAGGAGCGTGGCGATCCGTGACGCGCGCGCAGCCGAGGCATCGTTCACGAACTCGATGTCCGGCACGAACCGCAGGTCCGTGCGCTCCCCCATCTCGCGGCGGATAAACGGCCGGGCCTCGTTGAGCGCCTTCATGGTGCTCGTCACGGCGTCGTCGTCACCGAGCACGCTCACGAAGACCTTCGCCGTCCGCAGGTCCGATGTCGTCTCGACGGACGTGACCGTCGGGAAGGAGATGCGGGGATCGCGCAGCTCCTCGCTGATGAGGTTCGCGAGCTCGCGCTGAAGCAGCGCGTTCACGCGGTCGGCACGCCGGTACGCCACTAGCGCGGCTTCGCTTGGACGACGAAGGCCTCGATGACATCCCCGACCTGGACGTCGTTATGACCGTCCAGGACGATGCCGCACTCCAGTCCGGCCGCGACCTCGCGGGCGTCGTCCTTGACGCGGCGAAGGGTCCCGATCGTGCCCTCCCACGCGGCTTCAGCGCCGCGAAGCAGCCGGGCCTGGGCTCCGCGCCGCATGGCACCGTCCATGACCATGCAGCCCGCGATGGTCGTCTTGTTCGCGGTGAAGATCTGACGGACCTCGGCGTGCCCCAGGATGCTCTCGACCATGACCGGTTCGAGCATGCCGGTGAGGGCCTTTTGGATGTCGTCGAGCAGCTCGTAGATGACCTTGTACTGACGGACCTCCACGCCCATCTGGTCGGCGGCGCGCTTCGCGGGAACGTCGATCTTGTTGTTGAAGCCGATGACGACCGCACCCGACGCCGCGGCGAGCGTGACGTCGGATTCGCTGATCTCGCCCACGGCGTCGTGGATGATGATCAGCGACGCTTCGTCTTGCGGGACCTTCACGAGGGCGCCCTTGATCGCCTCGAGCGAGCCCTGCACGTCGGCCTTGAGGACGATCTTGAGCTCCTTGCTCTTGCCTTCCTTGACCTGCGCGAACATCTCGTCGAGCGTGGCGGGCCGGTCGCCACCGGCGGCGGCGGCGCGCTCGCGCGCGTTCCGCTCGGCGAGCGCCTTCCCGATCTTCTCGTCGGCGACGGCACGGAGGACATCGCCCGCTTCGACGACGTCGGGGAGGCCGAGGATGAGGACCGGGCGCGAGGGCTCGGCGCGGCCGACGTTCTTGCCCTTGTCGTCGGTCATCGCGCGGACCTTCCCGAAGGTCTTCCCGACGACAATGAGGTCGCCGCGCTCGAGCGTGCCGGTCTGCACCAGCACGGTCGCGATCGGACCGCGGCTCTTGTCCATGTGCGCCTCGATGACCCGGCCGATGGCCGGCCGGTCGGGGTTCGCCTTCAGATCGGACACATCGGCGACGAGCAGGACGACGTCGATGAGGTCCTGGAGGCCCTGCTTCGTCTTCGCGGAGACCGGAACGATCGGCGTGTCTCCGCCGTACTCCTCGATCGTGACGCCGTGCTCGGCGAGCTGACCCTTGACGTGGTCTGAGTTCGCATCCGCCTTGTCGATCTTGTTGAGCGCGACGACCATCGGGACGCCGGCGGCCTTCACGTGCGAGATCGCTTCGATCGTCTGCGGCTGCACGCCGTCGTCCGCCGCGACCACGAGGATCGCGACGTCGGCGACCTGGGCACCCCGCGCCCGCATGGCGGTGAACGCCTCGTGGCCCGGTGTGTCGAGGAAGGTGACCTTCCGGCCGCTGTGCTCGATCTGGTAGGCCCCGATGTGCTGGGTGATGCCGCCAGCCTCACGCGCGGTGACGTTCGTCTCACGGATCGCGTCGAGGAGGCTTGTCTTGCCGTGGTCGACGTGACCGACGATCGTCACGACCGGCGGCCGCGTGATCATCTTGGTCGCGTCGTCGTCGGTCCAGAGGACCTCCTTGCCCGTCGGTGCGAGCTCCTCGGTCTCCTCGACCAGCGGGGCGGCCTCTTCCTCGGGGACGACCTCCATCCCAAGCTCACCCGCAACGAGCGAGGCGGTCTCGAAATCGACGGTCTGGTTGATCGTGGCCATGACACCCATGTTCACGAGCGCGCGGATCACGTCGACGACGGAGACGTCGAGCGTCTTCGCGAGCTCGCCCACCTGAAGCGTTTTCGGCAGTACGACCGGCGCGCCACCGACCGGGACGACGGCGACGGCGACCGGTGCCACCGGCGCAGGCGCGACCGGGATCGGGCCGCGTCCGCCGCGGCGGCGAGGGCGGGGTCCGCGCTGTGGCGGGAACCGCCGTGGTCTTGCTTTCGGCATTACGTTCTCCGTTTCTCGGCACCGGCAGCGAGCTCAGCCCGCAACCGCAGCCTGGTCGCCTCGTCGATCGTCACCTCGAGGCCTCGCCCGAGCGAGCCATCGGCGATGCCGCGCGTGAGGCACGCGTCCTCGGGGCAGAGATACGCGCCACGCCCCGGTGCCTTACCCCGAAGATCCACCGAGAGCCGGCCGTCCGCGTCCCGGACGACCCGGATGAGCTCGCGTTTCGCCTTGACCTGACGGCACGCAACGCAGGTCCGCTGCGGAGCGGGCCTAGCGACGATCCTTTTTCTTCTTGCCGCCGAGCAGTGCGCGGTCTTCATCCTCCAGCTCGTCCTCATCGGCCGCGAGCGACTCCGCCTCGACCTCAGCGACGAGATCGTGCCGGATCGCCTCCTGGTCCTCTTCGACCGCGGCGACCACGGGCTCGGCTTCGACGATCG
>JBBQHN010000056.1:0-12781 GCA_038324015.1 Candidatus Limnocylindria bacterium
TCTGCAGCAGCTGGCCGCCGTAGGTCACCAGGCAGACCGAGCCGGCCTTCCAGCCGGTCTCTTCGGGGGTCAGCTTGGCGGCCTCGGTGAAGGTGATCTTCTGGGCACCCAGCTCACCGGAGACGTAGTCGGTCGCGAAGCCGGCCTGGCTGCCGATCGCCAGCCCAAGGCCGGCGAGCACGATGGCCAGCAGCAGGCCCCCGCCTGCCAGGATGAGGTCGAGTGTCCGGCGTTTCATGTCGTCATTTCTCCGATCGCGTTCTGTTGAAGTGACGATGCGCGTCCCCGGATGGTCTGGGGAGGGTCGTTCGGACCGAACTCGGGGGCCGTTCGGCATGACGTTCCTTCCTGATGACCGTCCCGTCATGACCGGGGAGAGCGAGCGAACGACCATACCGACACGAGGCTGGCCGTCGTGGGGACGGCCAGTGGAGGCGACGTGGTCACGCAAGCCAAGACGACACCAAAGGACACACCCCAGGGGAAGCCGTGGGTGCTGCTCGTCGAGGACGAGCCTACGGTCAGCAAGCTCGTAGGAAAGATGTTGGACGATGCCGGCTATGAGCACGCGTCCATCGCCGACCACACGCACATCACCGATGCCATCGAGCGGTGGCAGCCCCAGTGCATCATTCTTGACAGCGAGCCGGGATCCGCGGGCCACATGCGTTCGTGGGCAGATGCCGCGGCGATCCGCCGCGCGTACCCCGAACTTCCCGTCCTCATGTTCACCGCCGATCCGGCCTCGATGGCCGAGGCCCGCGCGGGCAAGACCCGACGGAGCAGGGCGGCGGGTTACGCCGGCGTCATCGACAAGCCGCTCCTCGTCGTCGAGTTCCTCGCGACGCTCAAACACGCCGTGGACACATCGAAGGCACTCCACCCCAAGCGCGGGAAGGGCATCAGGTCAGAGGCGATCAGCATGTTCCCCGACCTCGGCGGCGAGGCATCGGCGGACTGGAGCGTCGCCGACTTCTTCAGCATGGCCGTGCACGAGCTCCGCACGCCCCTGACGTCGATCGACGGTCACGCGCAGCTGGCGCAGCGGTTCATCGAGAAGGATCCGACCCGCGCGGCCGACTCGCTCGTCCGGATCCGCGAGCAGAGCAAACGCATGAACCGGCTCATCGGGGATCTCCTCGACCAGGCCCGGGTGAGCGTCGGTGCCCTCAGCATGGAGGTCGTCACGTTCGACCTCGGCGTCGCGACGGCGATCACGATCGGATTACACGAACACGAGCTCAGCCCGCGGATCACGTTCACGACGCCGTCGTCCGTCCGCATCCAGGGTGACCCCGAGCGCATCGCGCAGATCATCGGGAATCTCCTGGACAACGCGATCAAGTACAGCCCGCCGGGCTCGCCCGTCACTGTCGCGCTCACTGTGGATGAGACCGAGGCCTGCATCCGTGTGTCGGATCACGGCATGGGTGTGCCGGCGGACGAGCGCGACCTCCTGTTCGCGCCCTTCTATCGCACCTCGCGCAGCCGGGACACCCCCGGAACGGGGCTCGGCCTGCACATCAGCTTGCGCATCGCCGAACAGCACAAGGGCCGGCTTTGGCTGGAGCCGGACACCGGAGACGGGTGCACCTTCGCGCTCGCGCTCCCGCTTGCGGCGCCGGTCCGCTCGTGACGCTACGGTCATACCGGACGTGCCGGTAGACCCGAGCATGTGAATCCCGCCTGAGGAGGCAGTATGTCGCGACGAACCGGATCCCGCGCCAGGCTCAAGGCCGCACGGCGCAGCGCGAAGAACCCCGACGTCAAGAAGAAGAAGCCGGTCGAACGGCCGGGCAGTGGACCGCTGCCCGAGGTAGGGACGCGTCCGAACCGGTAGGCGTGACCACCAGCTAGCGCTGGTCATGGCGAACGTACTGGAGGGACTCGCCACAGATGCCTGACGTCCTCCGGATCCTGGTCATCGAGGGTGACGGGCCGACCCGCGAGCTGCTCGCGGAGGTCCTCTCGGAAGCGGGCCATCGCGTCGCGCTCGAAGCGACGGGTGACGGCGGAAGGTCCCGTGCGCGCAACGAGGCCTTTGATCTGGTCCTCTGCGACATCGGGCCGGACCTCGATGGCTTCGCGCTCGCCACGCACCTCCGGGCCGCTGGAGTCCGCACGCCGCTGGTCGCGCTCAGCGGTCACAACGACGATGCGTTCCCTGAGCGCGCGCGTGCGGCGGGGTACGACGAGTACCTCGCCAAGCCGATCCGGGCGAGCGCCCTGCTGGCCGAGATCACCAGAGTGACCGACCGGCGCACTGCGCCGGCGGCGGCGGCGAGACCGGTCTGGCCTGACGTGCCGGTCAAGCCGCGGCCGCGAGGCGTCCTCGGCGGGCTCGTGGTGGTCGCGATGGGGATCCCGTTCATCCTGCAGCCGCTCGGCGTGCCCAACGCCGCGTCCTACCTGTTCGTCGCGATGGGAGCGGCGTTCTTGATCTCGTACCTGCGCGGTCACCAGTACGTCTACCGCATCCCGATGGTGACGCTCACCTCGTTCGGCGTCGCGCTCCTTCTGCCCACGTGGGTCGTGATCCGCCCGGAGACGATCGCGCCCGCGTTCGTGGGGGTCATCGCCCTCGGATTCCTCGTCGCGTTCGGGCTTGCGCCGGAACGGCGCTGGCCGTTGATCCCGGCGGCCGTGCTCGGCGCGGTGGCCGCGACCCGGCTCATCACGGGCTCGTCGCTGATTCCAGCGATGCTCGAGCCATATCTGGTGCCGGTCGTGCTCGTCGGCGTGGGTCTCTACCTGTTGATCGAGCCGCAGGGCCCGTGACCGCGCGGCGGATCGTGCCGCTCGCGCTGCTCGTCGCGACGCTCGTCGCGCTCATCGCCTGGTCGGCGCCCCGCCTTCCCGTCTCGTCGGACTGCCCCACGGATGGCTCCTTCGTCCACTTCTGCACCGTGCTGCCGACGAATGCGCCCGAGTCCGCCG
This sequence comes from Candidatus Limnocylindria bacterium, assembly GCA_038324015.1. Classification (GTDB taxonomy): domain Bacteria; phylum Chloroflexota; class Limnocylindria; order P2-11E; family P2-11E; genus UBA4735. The sequence continues at coordinate 2,938 of JBBQHN010000056.1, forward strand.
TTGCGCCGGTCGACCACCTCAGCCCCTGCACCTCGTCCGCGGCCCCGGGCGTGTCGTTCTGCCTGGTGCTGCCGACGCCCGCGCCGGGCATGGATCGCACCGAGCTCCTGGTCCAGCGGCGCGACGCCTGCGCCCTCCTTGACGCCGGGGAGGCGCCCGATTTCTGCCTCATCGTGCCCACCGGCGGCGCGTCGACCGCGGCCCTACAGCGCGACCTGGCACTCGTGCAGCTCCGCCAGCGTCTGGGCGCGGACTTCCGGCGCTCGACGGCCGGCGGCGTCCAGCTGTGGAGCGAGGTAGGGGTGTCCGCACCGGTGGTCGATGGTGCGATCCGCCTGATCACCGCCGACGCGGCCGCGGTCGAGGACTACTTCGGTCGCAGGTACCAGCAGCCGCCTGCGGTGTTCCTCTTCCTGTCGCAGCAGTCGTTCGGTCTCGCTTTGCAGCGTCACTTCGGCGTAGACACCGCGCTCGCGGCGCAGATGTCGCGGCAGCTCCTTGGCGTTCTGCTCACCGGCTCTGACGCGGTTGCCATCAATGGACAGTTCATCCTCACGACGGGCCGGCCGGTGGTCTATCGGCACGAGCTCACCCACGTCCTGATCCACCAGCTCGCCGGCGACCGTATCGCGAACTGGCTCGACGAGGGCCTTGCGACTCTCGTTTCGGCAGTCGATCCGGGCACGATCGACGTCTTTCGGGCTTCCGCGCTGGCATCGCTGCGGACGGATCCGCGCGCGCTTTCGATCTTCACCGACCCGCGCGACTGGCAGACCGTGAACAGCGCGTACGGGAACCGGGCCTATGGGGTCGCCGCAGAGGCGTGCCTGGCTCTGGAGCGCCGCGTCGGCCGGGGCGGGGTAACGGGGCTGCTCGAGTCGCTGGGGCGCGGCGTCGCCTACGAGGATGCGTTCCGGGCTGCGGCGGGTGTAACGATCGACGATTTCGTCGCGACATTGCCCACGACGGCCCGTTGAATCCTGTTACACGCACGTGACGATTCCGTCATGGCCGTCCTCCCCGGTCATGCGACTATTCCGCCGATAGCCGCGACGGATGTCGCGTGCTCGAAATGGACGGCGGCGTAAATGGTGAATTCACGTGTGTTCCGGTTCGCGACGATCCTGTCTATGGCGGTGCTCATGCTTGGATCGGTGGCGCAGAGCGGCGCTCAGGTGAGCGCGGCGCCCCTGAGCGCGCCAGTCAATCAGTGCAATAACGACGCGGCGAGCAACGTGGGCGGGCAGGGGCTCGCCTGCACGGTCACGGTGACGAACTTCATCACCAGCACCGGCGCGAGCACCGGCACCCCCTCGACGATCACCGTCACCCGGTGCGTCGGAGCGGCTGGGCCGATCAGCGCTGGGGCAGGGACCTGTGCCACGACGACCACGACGTCCGCGTCCCCGGTCACGCAGATCACGCAGTGCGACGGCGTCGCCAACGGCGGCGGCGGCGTGCTCATCTGCACGGTCACGATGACCAACAACATCAGCGGCAGCGTCACGCCGACGCCGGCCACGGTCTACCAGTGCATCGGCTCGGTCATCACCGGCACCGGCGGGCCGGGGTCCTGCACACCCGTGAACACACCCGGCGTGACCTCGGTCACCGCCGCGACCGTCGGTCAGTGCAACGGCTCCGGTAACGGCGGCACCAGCGTCGGCTTCATCTGCACCGTCTCCACCGGATCCACCACGACCGCTGGACTTCCCGTGAACATCGACCAGTGCAACGGCTCGACCAATGGCGGCGGTGCCCTCACACGGTGCAGCGCGACGGTCAGCTCCGTGATCGTCAGTGCGCCGACCGCGACCCCGGCACCGACCGCGACCCCGGCACCGACCGCGGCACCGACCGCGGCACCGACCGCGACCCCGGCTCCCGTGACGAGCCTGCCTTCGACGAGCACCTCCGATCAGTCGGGTCTGGTTGCCCTGCTCGGTCTCGCTCTCGCGGTCATCGGTGCGTACATCGTCCGCGTGCGGAGGACCGTACCGACCAAGAACTGATCCCGTCCGTCCTCTGCTCGAGACCGCGCGGTCAACACCCTCCCGACCGCGCGGTCTTTCGTTGTTCGTCATGACGGGCTGGTCATGATGAGAATGGCCGCAGGGGTCACGCTTACCGACATGACCACCGATCTCGACATGCACACGATCGTCGTGCAGGAGCTGCGCCTGCGTGATGGCGCGGACGCGACCGAAGCAGCGCACATCGTCGCCGCCGCGCGAGCCGGACTCGGCACCGCGGTCCCGCTGCTCACGAGCATCGACGACGAGCGCGACGTCGTCGTCGTGCGTGCGGTGCACGAGGGCGAAACGCCCGAGTCGGAGTTCGCGCAGCGGTCGCCCCTCGATGGACTCGCCGCGTCGTGGCAGCCGGCGCAGCGCTACACACCGCGGATCGCGGAACGGAGCGGCGCCGAACCGTCGCACTTCCGTCTGGCCGTCACCGGCTCCGGCATCAACAACGCGGTCGACCCCGTCGGTCCGGTGCCCGATGGCATTCCCCACGAACCGACGCGCACCAGGCTGGACCTTCTCTGGGTCGGCGTGCCGCTCGATACGTATGGTGGCCTGCTCGTGCTGATCGGCAGCGACGGCGACGAGGTCGTGCGGCCCGAGCCTCGCGAATGGCCGCTTCCCTTGAGCCAATCGCTCGGAGTCAGGATCTACGACAGCCGGCGGTAGACTCTAGGCGATGCCGAAAGCCAAAGGCTCGGAACGGCTGACACAACCTCCTGACCGGTCCGCGCGCGTCCTCATCGGGCTCGCTGATCGCGCGCTGGCCAACACGGTCGATCTCACGCTCCGGCACGGGAGCTACCTCCGGCGGTCCGAGAGCAGCGTTGTCGCGGTGCGTGATGCGATCGCGAGCTGGAAACCGCACCTGCTGCTGCTCGACATCGACCTCGAAGCGGGCGTCGGGATCCAGCTCATCGACGAGGCGCGCGCCGGCGGGCCGCTGGGCGTCATTGCACTCACCAGGCGAAGCGACCTTCGCGGCAAGCTCGATGCGTTCGAGCGTGGCGCCGACGACTACATCGGCATCCCGTTCGTGCCGGACGACCTGGTCGCCCGCGTCCGCGCCGTGCTTCGACGCACCAATGGCGACCCCGGCGAGTTGCTGCCACGCCTCCGGATCGGTGACCTCGAGATCGATGTGCTCAACCGAAAGGTCATCGCGAACGATCACGACCTGCATCTGACGTCACTCGAACAGGCGCTGCTGTACCTGCTCGCCGCGAACGCCGGCAGCGTGCTCAGCCGCGAGCAGATCCTCGACGCCCTCTGGGGCACCGACTTCGTGATCGAGAGCAACGTCGTCGACCGGCACGTCCGGGCGCTCCGAGCCAAGCTGCAGAACGACTGGCACAAGCCGCGGTACATCGAGACCGTTCCCGGCACCGGATACCGCTTTGTTGCCGCCGGTACTGAGGTCGAACCAGTCGAGTAGGCCGATCCCATCAATGTTCCTCGCACGCCTCTCGGATCACTTTCGCCCGACCCCTATACGGCCTCGCTCCGCAGGGGGGTAGCTTCGCCATCGATTGAGACCTGATTCAGGATTCAGGTTTCGGTCGGGAGGCGTGGTTGGGGCGAGCGTCCGTCGCGGCGCTCACCGAGCTCTGGGCGACGCTCGGGCGGGGCTAACGCCGAGTCACGCGGCGGGCAATTTCCTCCGGCGGATGCACGTTGCGGAACGTCAGGAACAGGAGCCCGTCGTAAGCGACCTTGAGCCCCCCGGCCAGGATGAAGGGGAAGGCAAGGGCGCCGGAGGCGAACGCGACGCCGGTGACGAGCGGCGAGAGCGTGCTGGCCGCCGACCGGGCGACGTTGGTGATCCCTGCGGTCGCGGTGCGCTCGTCCGGGTCGACCACTGCCATCACGTAGGACTGCCGCGTGGGGACGTCCATCTGCGAGATGCTCATCCGCATGAGGAATAGCGCGACCGCGAGGCCCGCGTTCGGCGCGAACGGCACCGCCATCAAGAGGACGTTGGACGGCAGGTGGCTGAACACCATCGTGTTCAGGAGCCCGATCCGCGCGGCGAGCCATCCGGCCAGGAGCAGCGATAGGGACGAGAGCAGGTTGACCCCGAAAAAGACGACGGCGAGCTGCTGGGGCGACAGACCCCAGCGGACGAAGAACCAGTACGCGACGATCGACTGCACCACCAGCGCGCCGGCGAATGCGTCAACGCCGAAGAGCGCCGACAGCTTCGCGACGGTCCCCGCCGACCGGTGGATCCCGATGAACCGTCGTTCGCCGTGGACGCGGACGACCTCGATGCCGTCCGACAGACGCGAGAGGAGCACCAGGTTGGCGACGCCGATCGCGGCGTACAGGAGGAAGAGCGGCCGGTAGGCGTCCGCGCCATGCAGACCCAGGCTCTCGAAGATGCCGGCGCTCGCGGCGAACAGCGCGCCGAGCGCGCCCGCGAGGCCGGCGATGGTGTTGTAGATGGAGAACACCCATGTCCGGCGGTCGTCTGGCGCGGTCTGCGGCAGCATCGCCTGGTCCACGGTCTGGAAGACACCGATCTCCGAGCTCGACGTGCTGATCGTCCCGGTGAACGCGCCGACGAGCAGGAGCGTGAAGCCGTCGGCGAGCCCGAAGACGAGACCGCCCGCGACCATCAGGACGGACATCGTCGCGACGGTGCGGCGGCGACCGTAACGATCGGCGAGGAGCGACCAGAACACCGTCATCACCGCCGACCCGCCGATCGCGGCTGCCAGGACGATTCCGATGTGCGTCGGATCGATTCCGAGCCGGTCCAGGTACAGGCCGAGGATCACCGCGAGATACCCGTAGGCGAACGTGCGGAGGGAGCGAGCAGCAAGGAGCCTCCGCCCGTCAGCGCTCAGCCAGCTCAACGTCGCGATGCGCCGGCCTTCCAGTCCTGCGCGCCGGCCATGAGCTCACGCGCCCCGGCGGCGAGCGACTTCGACGAGCCGCCCGCGCCCAGCATCTCCGCGAGCTCCGTGGCGCTGTCCTTCGATACCAGTCGTTCGGCGATGACATGCGTGCGGCCGGCGCGGACCTCCTTGCTGACCTTCACGTGGGTGTCGGCGTAGGCCGCGACCTGCGCGAGGTGGCTCACGCAGAGCACCTGATGCTGACGTGCGAGGGACCACAGCGCGCGCCCGACCACTTCGCCGAGCCGTCCACCGACGCCGCTGTCGACCTCGTCGAACACGAGCACCGGCGTCTCGTCCTGCGCCGCGAGTACGACCTCGATCGCGAGCATGATCCGCGATAGCTCGCCGCCAGATGCGATGTCCTCGAGCGGCGCGAATGGCTCACCGGGATTCGGCGCGATGCGGAACGTCACACGGTCGGCACCGCTCGCGTCAGGCTCGAGCGGCACCAGCGCGACGCTGAAGGCGCAACGAGCGAGGCCGAGATCGGCGAGCTCGGCCTCGACCTGTTTCGCGAGCTTCTTGGCCGCCTTCTCGCGTGCGGCATGCAGGATCGCCGCTGAGGCCGCCAGCGCCTCGCGCGCGGTCCGCTCCTGCGCGTCGATGCGTGCGAGCCGCTCCTCCTGCGATGACACGTCGGACAGCTCGCGCCGCGCCCGCTCGAGGTACGCCATCACGTCGGGCAGGGACGGACCGTACTTCCGCTTGAGATCCGCGAGCGTGTCGTTCCGGGACTCGAGACGCTCGAGCTCGCGCGGGTCGACGTCGATGGAGTCCGCGTACCGCCGTAGCTCCGCGCCGAGGTCAGCGACCTCGTCGACGGTCGCGCTGAGGCGCGCGGCGTCAGCGGCGAGGCGCGGGTCGAGCTCCGCCGCGGCAGCAAGATCGCGCGCAGCGAGCGCGAGGCGATCGCGCGCGGCGGAGCGATCGCCGACCAGCAGCTCGTAGATCGAACCGGCGCTCGCACGCAGACGCTCGGCGGAACGCGCGACGGCCAGTGCGGACGCAAGCCCGGTCTCCTCGTCGGGCCCGATCGCGGCCGCGTCGATCTCGTTCACCTCGTGCTCGAGCAGCGCGAGGCGCCGCGCGCGCTCGCGCGGATCGCCCCCGAGCGATGCGCGCTCCGCCTGGATGTCGCGAAGGGCGCGATGTGCGACCGCGGCCGTGGCGCGCTGCCGATCGTGACCGCCGAACGCGTCGAGAAGATCCCGCTGCACCGCAGGGCGCGCGAGCCGGAGCTGCTCGCCCTGTCCGTGGATCGCGACGAGCTCGGCGCCGCGCTCCGCAAGCTTTGCGAGAGGGACGGTCTCGCCGTTCAGCCGTGCAGGCGCGCGTCCCGGCTGGATCTCGCGCACGAGGATGAGCTCGTCGTCGGCGGCGCCGGCGAACGATGCTTCGACCCTCGCCCGCTCGGCACCTTCGCGGACCATTCCCGCTGCGACGCGGCCACCGGTGGCCGCCAGGAGCGCATCGACGAGCATCGACTTGCCTGCGCCGGTCTCGCCGGTGAGGACCGTGAGGCCGGGCGCCAATTCGAGCCGCAGCTCTGAAACGAGAGCGAGGTCCTTCACCGAGAGCTCCGCCAGGTGTGGCCGGCTCATACGATGTCGGACCTCGCTCGCGTCAGATGAGTGCTGGGGATCGGTCGCGTCGCTGCGTACGTACCTACGTGCGCCGGTCTACTTTCCTTTGGGCTTCGCCATGGTCGCGTCCTTCGCCGCCTTGGCGATGCGGAACTTGAGAACGCGCTTCGCCGGGATCTTGATCTCCGCGCCGGTCGCCGGGTTGCGGCCGATCCGCGCCTTGCGGTCCACGATCACGAGCTTGCCGAGCCCCGGGATCGTGAATCCGTTCTTCGCTTCGCGGTAGGCGAGGTTGTTCAGCTCATCGATGAATTCGCCGGTCTGCTTCTTCGAGAGTCCGGTCTTCTCCGCGAGGGTCGCGAGGGTCTGTGATTTCGTAAGTGAGGCCACCCTGCCGTTCCTCCACATGAGCCCGATCGGGCCTATTTCCAAGCATTGTGCACATGATGGGGGCAGAATGTTCAGCGATGTCCCTGAAAGTCGTGGATAACCCTCAGGACAAGGCCGAGTGGATCCGCGAGACGATACGACTGGTGACTGACTCGGCCGCCGAGGGGCGTCGCTCCCTCCTCCATTTGGTGGATGAGGCGACCGCTGCCGACCTCCTCGCCGGCACCGCGGATGACTGGGGACTCGGCCAGATCGCCGTGCACCTCCTCCTCGTCGAGCGAGGGGTCTCCAGCATCGCCCTCCGCCTTGCCCGCGGGGAGGATCCCGGTCAGACCGGCCAGCCCAGGCCCGAGTCCGCGGCGGTGACCCGGGACGGCATCCGGGTGCTCGCAGAGAAGGCGACCCTTGCCGGCGAGCGGCTCCGGACCGACTTCCCGGCCATGCCGGATGCTGCGCGGACAGCGATCCACCCCTTCTACGGGCAGCTGAACTGCTTCGGCTGGCTCCTCACCATCGGGAACCACTATTCCGCGCATCTGCAGGCTTGGCTGGCGGGACGGCCCTCGAGCCTCTGAGCCGGTAATCTGCGGTCAGCGACGCGGGGAGGATCAAGGACATGCCGGCAGATCCGACGCAGAGCTCCGCACTCGACACCCTCGGGTCCGAGACGCGCACGTTCCCGCCGCCTCCCGAGTTCGTCGCTCAGGCCACCATCTCCGACCCGAAGACCTACGAGCGGGCCGAGAAGGATTTCGAGGGCTTCTGGGCTGAGCAGGCCCGCTCTCTCACCTGGCGGAAGCCGTTCACGAAGGTCCTGGAGTGGGATGCGCCCTACGCGAAGTGGTTCGCCGACGGGCAGCTGAATGTCTCGGAGAACTGCCTCGACCGGCACGTCAAGGCGGGAAAGGGCGCCAAGGTCGCCTACCACTGGGAGGGCGAGCCCGGCGACACCCGCACCTTGACCTACCAAGACCTGCTCGACGAGACCCAGCGGGCCGCGAACGCGCTGAAGGAGCTCGGCGTCAAGAAGGGCGACCGGGTCGCGATCTACATGCCGATGATCCCGGAGCTCCCGGTCGCCATGCTCGCGTGCGCTCGGATCGGCGCGCCGTTCACCGTCGTGTTCGGCGGCTTCTCGTCCGAGGCGCTCGCCGGCCGGATCGGTGACGCCGAGGCGAAGCTGGTCATCACCGCGGACGGCGGCTACCGCAAGGGCAACGTCGTGCCGCTCAAGAAGAACGCCGACGACGCGGTCGCGCAGACGAGCACGGTAGAAAAGGTGCTCGTCGTGCAGCGCACGAAGCAGCAGGTGGCCTGGACCGAGGGCCGCGACGTCTGGTGGCACGACATCGTCGCGCGGCAGAAGGCCGACTGCCCGGCGGAAGCGCTCGACGCGGAGCACATGCTCTACCTGCTCTACACGTCGGGCACGACCGCGAAGCCGAAGGGCATCGTGCACACGACGGCTGGCTACCTATGCGGCGTGACCACGACGACGAAGATGGTCTTCGATGTCACGGACAAGGACGTCTACTGGTGCGCGGCCGACGTCGGCTGGGTCACCGGGCACAGCTACATCGTGTTCGGCCCGCTCTCCAGCGGGGTCACCGGCGTCATGTACGAAGGCACGCCCGACTTCCCGGACAAGGACCGCTGGTGGTCGATCATCGAGAAGTACAAGGTCTCGATCCTCTACTGCGCGCCGACGGCCATCCGCACGTTCATGAAGTGGGGGAGCGAGTACGTCGCCAAACACGACCTGCGCTCGCTGCGGCTGCTCGGCTCCGTGGGTGAGCCGATCAACCCGGAGGCGTGGCTCTGGTATCGCGAGCACATCGGCGGCGAGCGCTGCCCGATCGTCGACACCTGGTGGATGACCGAGACCGGCATGATCCTGATCACGCCGTTGCCGGGGATCACGACGACGAAGCCCGGCAGCGCCACATTCCCGTTCCCCGGCGTGTCGGCCGAGGTCGTCGACGAGGAAGGCAACGTCGTACCGCTCGGGCAGGCCGGCTACCTCGTGCTCAGCCGGCCCTGGCCGGCGATGCTCCGCGGCGTCTACAAGGACGACAAGCGCTACCGCGACACCTACTGGAGCAAGTACCCGGGGAAGTACTTCGCGGGCGACGGCGCGAAGCGCGATCTCGACGGCTACTTCTGGCTCATGGGCCGTGTCGACGACGTCATGAAGGTCTCCGGCCACCGCATCTCGACGACCGAGATCGAGTCGGCGCTCGTCTCGCACCCCAAAGTCGCCGAGGCGGCCGTGATCGGCCGCGAGGACCCGGTCACGACCCAGGCGATCTTCGCCTTCGTCACGCTACGCGGTGGCAACGAGAGCAGCGAGGCCCTCTCCACGGAGCTCCGCGAGCACGTGGTCGCGAAGATCGGCTCGATCGCAAGACCGAAGACGATCATGTTCACTCCCGAGCTGCCGAAGACCCGCTCCGGAAAGATCATGCGGCGGTTGTTACGCGACATCGCCAACGGCCAGCCGCTCGGCGACACGACGACGCTGGCCGATGCCACGGTCGTCGAGGCCATCCGCGGGTCTACGGGCAAGGAGGACTGATCTCCCTGGTCCCGAGCGACCGGATTTCACGCAGCGGCGCGACCGACCAAGCCCTTGACGGGGCGGCGAACTAGGCCCTCAATACCGCCATTCGGGATGCGCAGGGCGTCCCACGGAGGTGGCTGGGAAAAAGTCGCGGATCGGGACGGGCCCCGGATGATCCGGGAGGGAATTCAAGGAGGGAAAGTTGGCTACAACGGCACCGGTCCAGGCCGGCGGCTGGCGAACCGTGTACGGACTTCCGTTCGTCATCGGCGCCTCGTCCGCGGGCACGATCATCGAGTGGTACGACTTCTACCTGTACGCGACGCTCGCACCGTTCTTTGCACCGGTCTTCTTCCCGAACGACAACCCGACCGCGTCGCTCCT
>JBBQHN010000057.1:0-12107 GCA_038324015.1 Candidatus Limnocylindria bacterium
GAACATGATCACCGGCGCCGCGCTCGCGACGATCAACCGGCTTCCCGTGCTGCTCCTGCCGGGCGACGTGTTCGCCTCGCGTGCTCCGGATCCGGTGCTGCAGCAGCTCGAGGATCCGTCGCGCGGCGACGAATCCGTCAACGACGCATTCAAGGCGGTCTCGAAGTACTGGGATCGCATCACGCGGCCCGAGCAGATCGTGTCGGCTGCCCTCAACGCGATGCGGGTACTGACGGATCCCGCGGAGACCGGCGCGGTCACGCTAGCGCTGCCGCAAGACGTGCAGGCAGAGGCGTTCGAGGTGCCGAAAGAGTTCCTCGCGAAACGGGTGTGGCACATTGAGCGCCGCCCGCCGGACGCGGAGTCGTTCACCCGCGCTCTCGCGCTCATCAACGCCGCGCGACGACCGCTCATCGTCGCGGGGGGCGGCGTCATCTATAGCGGCGCGACCGATGCGCTCAGGCGCTTCGCCGAGCGGAGCGGCATCCCGGTCGCCGAGACGCAGGCCGGGAAAGGCTCGTTGCCGTACGACCACCCGCTGTCGCTCGGCGCGATCGGCGCGACCGGAACGTTCGCGGCGAACCGCGTCGCGCGCGACGCGGACGTCGTCATCGGCGTCGGCACGCGCTGGAGCGACTTCACGACCGCGTCCAAGACCCTCTTCGAGGGCGCCAGCGTGAAGTTCGTCAATGTGAACGTCGCGAGCGTCGACGCGTTCAAGCTCAACGCCCTGCCGCTGCTCTGTGACGCGCGCGTCGGGCTCGAGGCGCTCTGCGCCGCGGAGTGGGTGATCGACGACCGCTACCGGTCAAAGGCGGAGAAGCTCCATGCCGAATGGGACGCCGAAGCCACCAAGCAGCTCACCGCCACGAGCACCGGCCGACCGGCGCAGCGCGAGGTCATCGGTGTGGTGAACGCCGCGAGCGGCCCGCGTGACGTCGTCGTCGCGGCGGCGGGCTCGCTGCCCGGCGACCTGCACAAGCTCTGGCGGACGCGCGACCCGAAGGGCTACCACGTGGAGTACGGGTACTCGACGATGGGCTACGAGATCCCCGGTGGGATCGGGACGAAGCTCGCCGCACCGGACCGCGAGGTCTTCGTGATGCTCGGCGACGGCTCGTACCTCATGTCTCCGGGCGAGCTCACCACCGCGGTGTCCGAGGGTACCAAGCTCATCGTCGTCCTCATCGATAACCACGGCTTCGGGTCGATCGGGAATCTGTCGCGCTCGCTCGGCTCGGAGGGCTTCGGGACGAAGTCCGAAGGCGCGATCGACTTCGCCGCGAACGCGGCGAGCCTCGGGGCGCGCTCGCAACGCGTGCGCACGATCGCGGAGCTGCGTGCCGCGCTCGACGACGCGAAGGCTTCGACCGAGACGACACTCATCGTCATCGAGACCGACCCGAACGACAACGTCCCCGATTACGAGTCATGGTGGGAAGTCGTGCCCGCCGAGATCTCCGAGCAGGAGGGCGTGCGCAAGGCCCGACAGGACTGGTCCACCGCGAAGAAGAAGCAGCGGGCCCACATCTAGACATGGACCTGCTGATCCGCGGCGGCGAGCCGGGGCGCGACGGGACGCTCATCTCGGTCACGCCGGAGCGCGCGAACTGGCGCTTCGTCGGGTTCGAGGCGGTGCGGCTCGCGCCGGGCGCGTCGAAGACCTGGCGGCACCTCGAGCGCGAGGCCTGCGTCGTCCTCTTGAGCGGTGGCTGCGAGCTGCGCGCGGGCCAAAGGACGCTCGACGCGTCGGATGGCCGTGCATCACCGTTCGACGGACCGCCGCACGCGCTGTACGCGCCGCCCGCGACCGAGATCACGGCCACGGCCGGCCAGCGCGGCGCGGAGCTCGCGATCGGCACGGCACCCGCGACGAAGGGCGCCGCGGTGCAGCTCTTCGCGCCGTCGGACGCGAAGCTCGAGATCCGTGGTAGCGGGAATATGGAACGGCGCATCCATCACCTGCTCATGGAGGACCGCGCTGCCGAGCGGCTGCTGCTGACCGAGGTCGTCACGCCGGCGGGCCACTGGTCGAGCTACCCGCCGCACAAGCACGACACCGACGACCCGCCTCGCGAGACGCAGCTCGAGGAGACGTACTACTACCGAATGCGCGATGCGAAGCGCGGGTTCGCGGTGCAACGCGTGTACACCGCGGACCGGTCGCTCGATCAGAGCGTCGCCGCCCGCGACGGCGATCTCGTGCTCGTGCCGCGCGGCTTCCACACCGTCAGTGCCCCGCCCGGCTATGAGGTCTACTACCTCAACGTGATGGCCGGTCCGCGCCGCGAGTGGAGGGTCACCTTCGATCCAGATCACGAGCGGCTGCGTGGATGAGGAGGGACCATTGGCCGAGCTGACGAATCGCCAGGTCGTCGAGGCGTTCCTCGATGCGATGAGCGCGAACGATCTCGATCGCGCCGAGCAGTCCCTCGCCGACGATATGGTCGAGGACTACCCACAGTCGCGCGAACGCATCCGCGGGCGAGCCAACCGTAGGGCCGTCGTCGAGAACTATCCCGGCCGGACCGACCACGACTTCGCTCCGGGGAAGCGGCGTGCGCTGGTCGGTGACGACCGGTGGGTCATGACACCCACGATGAGCCTCGTGCGGCTTGACGGCTCGGGTGAGCGCTTCACCGCGACCGGAGAGATCAGCTACCCGAATGGCCAGACGTGGCACATCGTCCAGCTCATGGAGCTGCGCGGAGGCAAGATCGCCAAGATGACGACCTATTTCGCCTCTCCGTTCGAGCCCGCGCCATACCGAGCGCCATTCGTCGAGCGGATGCCCGACGCCGACTAGACGCGGTCAGCGCGTCGTGGATTCGCCCGAGGCGACCGCGCCGACGCTGAGCGCGTACGGTCCACCAGCTCGAGTGAGCGACGCGATCTCGCGCGCGCTGAACAGCCGGGGCCGCAGCGCATCGAGCGCCATCCGGTGGGCGGCTTCGAGCGCGTCGAGCGCGGCCCGCCGCAGCTCGGCCGGCGCATCCTGTTGCGATCTGGCGGACTCGTAGCCCGCGTGGCCCATGTACGCGCCGACGACGGCCTGGAGCGGCTCCGTCGGCAGCCAGGTCGCGAGCTCCGGTAGCAGCCGATCGAAGCTTGAGCGCCCGAGCGCCACGAAGCTCCCGAGATCGCGCGCGACCGCGACGTTCATCCGATTGATCAACAGCTCGAAATACACGGCACGGCCGGCGTTCATCGCCTGCCTCGCGAACTGACGGCGCTGCATGTAGACGCCTACCGCCAGCCAGCCCACCACGCCCACGACCGCACCGATGATCCCCGGCAAGAAACGATCGAGGTCAGCCACGCCCGTATTGTGCCGCGTTACCGGAACACGACCTCGCGTTCCTGGGCTGCCGCTATCGCCGGCCGGCGAGCGCCTTCTTCACCAGGCCGGGGATCTCGCTCGGAGCGGTCGCTACGGGTATGCCGGCGGCCTCGAACGCAGCGACCTTCGACTGCGCGGTCCCGGAGTTGCCCGACACGATGGCGCCGGCGTGCCCCATGCGCTTGCCAGGGGGCGCGGATCGGCCGGCAATGAAGGCGACCGCGGGCTTCTTCCCATGTGCCCGCATGTACTCGGCGGCTCGCTCCTCGGCGCTGCCGCCGATCTCACCGACGATGACGATCACTTCGGTCGCGGGATCCTCGTTGAGGTAGCGAACGGCGTCGGGGGTGGGGAGGCCGATGATCGGGTCGCCGCCGATGCCAATGCACGTCGTCTGGCCGAGACCGGCTTTGGTGAGCAGGTCCGCGATCTCGTAGGTGAGGGTCCCGCTCCGCGATACGAAGCCGACCGGACCGGTCGAGAAGTTCTCGGCCGGCATGATCCCGACCTTCGCGGTGCCGGGGCTGATGAGGCCTGGGCAGTTCGGACCGATGAGGACGCTGGTGGAGCGCTCAAGCATCGATGCGACGGTCAGCATCTCGTGGACCGCGATGCCCTCGGTGATCGCGACGATCACACCGATCTTCGCGTCGAGCGCCTCGAGGATCGCGTCGGGCGCGGCGGATGCGGGCACAAATATGATCGAGGTATTCGCGCCGGTCGCAGCGACCGCCTGCGCGACGGTGTCGAAGAGCGGAATACCGTCCTGCGTCGTACCGCCCTTCCCGGGCTTCGACGCACCGACGACCTTCGTGCCGTACTCGATCATCCGCGCGGCGTGAAATGCGCCCTCGCGTCCGAGCCCCTGCACCAGAACACGCGTCTGTGCGCCGACGAGCACACTCACTTCGCGAGCCGCACGGCTTCGGTCGCGGCCTCGTCCATCGTGGCGCGCGAGACCAGCGGCGCGCCTTCGAGGAGCGCGCGGCCGGCTTCGGCTTCGGTGCCCGACAGCCGGATGACCAGCGGCACCCTTGGCGTCGCGTCCTTGAGAACGGCGAGGATGCCCTTCGCGACCTCGTCGCCGCGGGTGATGCCACCAAAGATGTTGATGAAGACCGCCTTCACCTTCGGGTTCGCGAGGACGATCTCGAGGGCGGCCTTCACGACGGATTCCTTGGCGCCGCCGCCGACGTCCAAGAAGTTCGCGGCGCTGCCGCCGGCGTTCTTCACCGCGTCGAGCGTGCTCATGACCAAGCCCGCGCCGTTGCCGATGATCCCGACCGTGCCGTCCAGCTGCACGTAGCTGAAGCCGAGCGCCTTCGCGCGCTCCTCTTGGACCTCGTCGGGCGCGATCTCCTTGTATGTCACGAGCTCCGGCTGACGGTAGAGGGCGTTGTCGTCGACCTCGAGCTTCGCGTCGCCGGCGACGACGGACCCGTCCTCCTGGATGAACAGCGGGTTGATCTCGATCGTCATCGCGTCGGTCGAACGGAACACGTCGTACAGCTTCTGCGCCATCGCCGCGACAGCCTCGCGCTGCGCCTCGGGCACACCCGCCTCGAAGCAGAGCGCGCGCGCCGCGTAACCGCGCAGACCGAGGAGCGGCTCGGGCCAGCTGCGCGCGATCTTGTCCGGTTGGGTCTCCGCGACCGCTTCGATGTCCATGCCGCCGACCGTCGAGAGCATCACCACCGCGCGGCGCCGGTCGCGGTCGATCGTGATGCCGAGATAGAGCTCCTTGGCGATCTTTGCCGCGCGCTCCACGTAGATCGTCCGCACGGTGAAGCCCTTGATGTCCATTCCGAGGATCGCGGTCGCGTGGGTCTTCGCCTCCGCGGCGGTCTTCGCGAGCTTCACGCCGCCGGCCTTCCCGCGGCCGCCGACGTGCACCTGGGCCTTCACGACGACTGGCAGCCCGAGCGCGGTGGCGATGGCCTCGGCCTCCTCGGGTGTCGTCGCCGTCCGGCCCTCGGGGATGGCGATGCCGGCGCGCGCGAGCACCTGCTTGGCCTGGAATTCGTGGAGCTTCACCGATCTTCGAGCCTACTGTGTCCGCTCATGCGGCGTGTCGTGGTAGCCGGCGAGACGAGTGCGGGCAAGACGACCTTTTCCCGCCTGCTCGCACGCCGCCTCGGCCTTCCGGTCATCGAGCTCGACGCGCTGTTCTGGGGTCCGAAGTGGACGAAGCCCGACCCTGGCGCATTCCGCGCGAGCGTCGCCGAACGCATTGCCGGCGAGGCGTGGGTCATCGACGGGAACTATTCGGTCGCGCGCGACCTGGTGTGGTCGCGGGCCGACACATTCCTCTGGCTCGACCCGCCGCTGCGGGTCCTGCTCTGGCGACTGTTCCTGCGGACGAATCGCCGGATCCGCGGCCAGGAGGAACTGTGGCCGGGCACAGGCAATCGGGAACGATTCTCGAATGCGTATCTGTCCCGGGATTCGCTCTTCGTCTGGCTCATCGGCGCGTATCGCCGCCATCATCACGACTGGCCCACCGCGCTCGCCAACCCCCGATTTGCCCACCTTGCGGTGCACCGGTTCCGTGCTCCCGGCGATGCGGAGCGGTGGCTGGCCACCCTGCTCGAAACGCCATCCCGGTCGCGGACGTAATAGAAGGGAAGAGTGAGCAGCCCAGCCATCGCTCGCGATCGATCACGGACCGTGACGGCGGACGCCGGTCGCGTGTTCGACTGGCTGGTCACCGGTGGCATCGCCTGGCTGCTCGGTGGGTTGTATCTGGATGGCTGGGCCCACAGCAACGGCCTCCCGGACAGCTTCTGGACGGTCTGGCATGCGGTGTTCTATTCGGGCTACGCCGCGAACGTGACCATCCTCCTTGGCGCCATCGCGTTCCGGTACTCGCGCGTGAACGGCTGGCGCGAAGCGGTGCCGCGCGGCTATGCCGCGGCAGCCGTCGGGATCGTCGCCTTCGGCATCGGCGGCGTCCTCGACATGCTCTGGCACACCGCGTTCGGGGTGGAGGTGGGGAACGACGCGCTGCTCAGCCCGAGCCATCTGCTGCTCGGCCTTGGGATGTTCCTGATCGCGAGCGGCCCGTTCGTCGCCGAGGTCCGACGGCGGGACGACAGCCCGTCGCTCGGGCGCCGGCTGCCGATGGTCCTGTCGCTCGTCGCGATCTTCTTGCTGCTCACGTTCTTCACCCTGTACAGCGGTCCGTACTCCAACTTCCTGGGCGCGCGCGGCCAGGCGACGACCGGGGACCGGATGTTCCGCGGCCTGCTCGGCATGCTCCTGTTCAGCGGCTTCAGCAGCGGTCTGTTGCTGATGGTCTTGCGGCGGACGGTGCTGCCCGTCGGCTCGATCACGCTGATCATCGGGCTGGACGGCATCGCGATGATCCTCATGTCGAGCCGCGACACGCCGATCGACGCCCAGCTGTCGTTCATCTCGGTCGCCGTGGCTGCGGGCGTCATCGGCGACCTGGTGCTGTGGCGACTGCGTCCGTCCGCGGCCCGACCGTTCGCATTGCGAATCCTCGCCACCACCGTGCCGGCGGCGTACTTCACGCTCTACCTCGCCGTCGTCGGCCTCCGCTACGGCTACGGGTGGTCCATGCCGTTCCTGACGGGATCGGTGTTCCTCTGCGGGACGATCGGCCTGCTGTTGAGCTTCGTCGCCATCCCCCCGGGAGATGCCGAGACCGCGTAGCGCCGTACCATCAGCGTCGGTGGTGCATCCCTCGCGCGGCATCGCGAAGCGATACGGGGTCGCGCTCCTGGCGGTCGCGGTCGCCGTCGGCGTCAAGGCGCTCATCTTCGGCGCCGACCATCCGTTCGTGCTCATGCCGGCGGCGGTCGCGCTCGCGGCCTGGTACGGCGGCCGTGGACCGGGATTGGTGGCCGCCGGCCTGGTCACCGTCGCGAGCGGCTACCTGATGACGCTCCCGGGCGAGGAGTTCGACCCGGTCGCGATGGTCGCGCTGATCCTCGAGAGCGCGCTCGTCGCGCTCTTGACGTCGAGCCTCCGTACCGCCCTGTGGCAGGCGCACG
This sequence comes from Candidatus Limnocylindria bacterium, assembly GCA_038324015.1. GTDB lineage: Bacteria > Chloroflexota > Limnocylindria > P2-11E > P2-11E > UBA4735. Next base: position 7,357 of record JBBQHN010000057.1, read on the forward strand.
CAGCGTCCGCGGAATCCGCCGCGGCGCACCGGGAAGCAGCGTTCGCGCTGGCCGTCCGCGACGAGCTCCTGCTCCTCTGGACCCAGCAGCTCCGCGGCCCGATGGCCGACCTCGAATCGCAGGGCCGGGCCGCTCTCGGCGATCTCGAGCGCGAGGGCTACACCGGTGCTGCGACCGAGAAGCTCGCGACGCTCGTGCGGAACGCCGCGCTCGTCGGCCGGACGACGGCGGGCTGGGACGAGGACGGCCACCCGTCGAGCGCTAGCCCGACAACGCCTGCAGGAGGATCCTGAGCCCGAGTGCGACGACCACGCCGTTCGCGACGACCGTGAGGATCCCGCGTGAGCGTGGACCGAGCCGGCCGTGGAGCGATCCGCTCATGAGCGCGAGCAGCGCGTGCCAACCCAGCGAGGCCGCGAACACGCCGGCGATGAAACCGCGCGCATCGCCGAGCACGAAGCCCGAGAAGCCGAACGCGACCGCGGCGAAGTACGCGAGCGTCGCGGGGTTGACCATCGTGATCCCGATGAAACGCACGTAGGTCGCGACGAGATCGCGCGCGCCTACCGGCGCATCGCTCGGGTCTGCGTCGCGCGCGCGGGCGATGCCAACGACGCCGAGGCCGATGAGCACGAGACCGGTCACGATCCGCAGCGGTCCCTCGACGGCGCCGAGGAGCGGGATGAGCGCAGCACCGGCGAGGACCGCGACCGTGCAGTACACGCCGTCGACCGTCGCGGTGCCCCAACCGGCGGCGAGCGCGGCGCGAAAACCGCGCTGCAGGCCGGTGCGCACGATCAGTCCGGTGACCGCGCCCGGCGGCATGGCCACGGCGAGCCCGGTGATCACACCGGTCAGGAATGCGGTCATCGCGGTGGACGATCCTTCCGTGTGAACCAGAACGCCCACGCGACCAGGAGCGCCTGGATAGGCAAGCGCGCATAGAGCGCCCAGTCCGGGAGCTCCCGCGTCCCGAGTGGAACGCGATTGATCGCCATGTTGACGTTCGCCGGGAACACCGCCACGTACAACGCGATGAGGCCCCACGCGGCGACGCGGCGGGTCCGCGAGAGGGTCAGTCCCAGCCCACCCAGAACCTCGAACAGCCCGGACACGTAGACCAACAGCACCGGCGACGGCAGGATCGTGGGCACGATGGCCGCATAGGAGCCAGGGTTGGCGAAGTGGCTCACCCCGGTCCCGACCATGACGACGCTCAGCAGCCAACGCAGCGTGGCCTTCACGCGGCGAACGTACACGCCCGACGCCGGTTCATAGCGCGGCCCGTGACTCCCGTTCGATCTCGGCCACCAGGCGCTTCGGGTTGGTCATGATCTGCTCGAGCGCCTGAGCGATGGTGCGGCGGTGGTCGGAGGGGAGATCCTCGGGTAGCTCGTCTTCGTCGAGGACGTCGATGGTGCCGTCCGAATGCACCAGCACATCGATCACGAGATCGCGCCAGGCCACGTGCGCGTCGCTGATCTCGTCGACCACACCGACGTTGAAGTAGTAGCCGAGCGTCCGCCCGTCCTTCAGCCAGTGGTAGACGTTGTATGGCCGGTCCGCCCAGAACTGGCCCACGGTGGTCGCGCCGTTGGGGACCGTCAGGCCGCCGACCTGCCAGTCGCGGTCCAGCTCGTACCGGATGACGGCCCGTTTCCCCGGCTCCACCAGCAGGGCGTCGCAGGCGAACTCCTGCACGGACCCGTCGAGCCGGGTCTTCCGCTCCGTGATCGGCCGCGCTTTTGACACTCCACTACGCATCCGTAGCATGACTATGGCGTGAGAGAGCTCTACCAGGTGGTCGAGGTCGGGCCCTCCTGGTATCAGGACAACATTCCCTGCCAGGAAGCCTGTCCGGTGAAGACGAATTGCCGGGGCTACCTGAACCTCGCCGCTGCCGGCGAATTCGAGAAGGCCTGGGAGCTGGCGCTCGACCCCAACCCGATGGCCTCGATCTGCGGCTCCGTGTGCGCCGCGCCGTGCGAGTCGGCCTGCCGTCGCAAGGAGGTCGATAAGCCTCTCTCCATCCGCTACGTCAAGAAGTTCCTGTCCGACTGGACCCACGACAACGTGACCGTCGACGGCCAGGCCTACCGCCAGCCGGCGCCACCGGTGTACGGGCCACCGGCGAAGAAGGTCGCCATCGTCGGTGCGGGCTGCGCCGGCCTCGGCGCCGCCAGCGACCTCGCGAAGCTCGGCTTCGGCGTCACCGTGTACGACGCGCTCGACCAGGCCGGCGGCACCCCGCTCGCCGGCGTGCCGCCATTCCGGCTTCCACGCGAGGTCATTGATCGCGACATCGCGGGCATCGTGAACGAGAACGTCGAGCTCAAGCTCTCCACCTACGTCGGCAAGGACATCAAGCTGCGGGAGCTGACCGAGCGTTTCGATGCGGTCCTCGTCACGGCCGGCTGCTTCGAGCCGACGTACATCGGCATCCCCGGCGAGGACAGCCAGGGCGTCATGGCCGGGATCGTGTTCCTCGAGCGCGCCTATCGCGGGCGCCCGGTCGAGGTGGGGAAGCGCGTGGTGGTCCTCGGCGGTGGTTACACCGCGATGGACTGCGCCTCGACCTCATGGCGGCTCGGCGCCGAGGACATCTACATCGTCTACCGCCGCAGCCGCGACGAGATGGTCGTCGACGAAGAGGAGCTCGGCGAGACCGCGCGCGAGGGCATGGAGTTCGTCTACCTCGCGTCGCCGGTCGAGGTCCTCACGGAGAACGGCCATGTTCGCGGCGTCACGTTCATCCGCAACCGCCTCGGGTCGCCGGACGCGAGCGGCCGCCGCGCGCCGGAGCCGATCCCGGGGTCCGAGTTCGAGATCCCCTGCGACACCGTCCTTCTCGCGCTCGGCCAGGCACCCGACCGTTCCTTCATGAACGACTTCGAGCCGTTCCGCGTGAAGCGCTGGCGGGATGTGAAGGTCGACCCCGAGACCTACCAGACGGACATCGAGTCCATCTTCATCGCGGGCGACTACCGGACCGGCCCGACCACGATCATCGAAGCCGTCGCGGAGGGCCGCTCCGCCGCGCAGCAGATCGCACGGTACCTCGACCCGATCGCCGCGTCGGTCAACGTTCCCGAGTACCACGAGATCGTCACGCTCCGCCGTTCGAGCCTGCCGGACAACCTCGGGCAGATCGCGGGCGAGGGCGCGCTCGCGCGTGAGTTCCACAACATGTCCGTCGACTACGACCGCATCCCGCGCCAGGAGATGCCGAAGCTCGCGAAGAGCGAGCGGCGCGGTCTGTTCCTCGAGGTCAATCGCGGTTACGAGAGTGCTCAGGCCGTCGCGGAGTCCGACCGCTGCCTCAAGTGCAACTTCAACATCGAGATCATCGGCGAGCTGTGCATCATCTGCGGCGGCTGCGTCGACGTCTGCCCGATGGACGTGATCCACATGGTGGACATGGCCGACGTTGTGGACGACGGCTCGATCCCGGGCGTGGCCGAGGCCAAGAAGTGGCAGCAGGGCGTCGCGTTCTTCCTGGATGAAACGGCCTGCATCCGCTGCGCACTCTGCATCATCCGGTGCCCCACCGATGCCATCACCATGAACCGCTACGGCGCCGTGACGCCGAGCGTCGGGAAGGTCCTACCGAAGGAATCGATCGACGACGAGATCCACCTCGACCTGACCGTGGGTAGCCGCAAGTCGATCAGGCCGCTTCCCATGTACGATCCCGTCTTGGCCGCCAGCTACAAGCAGCTCAACGGGCACAACGGCAACGGCCATCCCCACACCAACGGAAAGGTCTCTGATGTGGAGACGCGCGACAGAGTGAAGGTCCACTGATGCTGGAAATGCCGGCCGAGGTCTGGCGCCGCGTGAAGGCCGGATCGGTCTGGAAGTCCCTGTTCCGTCACGGCTACCCCGACTCCCGTAAGAACCAGTCGCTCGCCGTGTTCACGAACGTGTTCTTGCACCTCCACCCGGTGAAGGTGCGCCGCCACGCGCTCGCCATCCCCTACACGTGGTGCATGGGTGGGCTGTCGTTCTTCCTGTTCCTGGTCCTCACGCTGACCGGGACGCTGCTGATGTTCTATTACCACCCGTCGGTCGGCGAGGCCTATACCGACATCAAGGACCTTGAGACCGTCGTCGTGTTCGGCCAGATCCTTCGCAACATGCACCGCTGGGCCGCGCACGGCATGGTCATCACGGTCTTCCTCCACATGATCCGGGTCTTCTACACCGGCTCATACAAGCCGCCGCGCGAGTTCAACTGGGTCGTCGGCACGCTCCTCTTCGTGCTCACGCTCCTGCTGAGCTACACCGGCTACCTGCTCCCGTGGGACCAGCTCGCGTTCTGGGCGGTCACGGTCGGCTACAACATCGCGCAGGCCACGCCGTTCGTCGGCAACGAGGTCGCGTTCGTGCTCTTCGGTGGCTATCAGCTCGGCGCGAATGCGCTGTTGCGGTTCTACGTGCTGCACGTCGTTGCCCTGCCGCTCGCGGCCGGCTTCCTCATTGCCATCCATTTCTGGCGCATCCGCAAAGACGGCGGGATCAGCGGACCCCTCTAGTCGATGACGACCCCTAGAGGACCACAGCCGTTCTCAGGCCAGGAGAAGCGTCTCCGGCTTCTCGCGTTCGTCCGCCAGGACTCGGTCGTCCGCGTGGACAAGCGCGTCGAGGACACCGCGATGGTCTGGCCGCACCTCCTGGTCATCGAGTTCATCGCGGCGATGCTGTGGTTCATCGGCCTGTTCATCATCTCGGCCGCGTTCAACGCGCCGCTG
>JBBQHN010000058.1:0-11971 GCA_038324015.1 Candidatus Limnocylindria bacterium
CGCGCTCTCGACGGCCGCGGCGCTCGGACTCTCGCCGGGACGGATCGCCGCAGCGGCCGCGACCGGCCGGTTCCCGCGGCTGTTCTGGGTCCTCTTGGCACTCACGCCGCTCGGCTCATTCGTGGCGGTGCTGCCCACGCCGCTACTGCCGGTCTACGTGCGCGATATCGCCGGCGCTCCGTTGGAGCTTGTCGGCGTGTACGTCGCCTGCGTCAGCCTCGGCTCGGCCGTGCTGTCCGCGATGGCCGGACGCCTCGCGGACCGGTACGGCGCTGCGCCCGCGGTACTGGTGAACGCGGCGCTCCTCGTGACCGGCGCCGCCATCGCCGCGTTGCTCGCGTCGAACGGTGTGTTCGTCGCGATCGGCCTCGTCCTCGTCGGTGCGAATGTCGCGTCGAATCCTGTGCTTGCCGCGATGCTGGAGCGGATCGTCCCGGCGTCGCGGGCCGCGGTCGGCTACGCCTCGTTCCAGCTCGTGTATGCCCTCGGGTTCGGTGGTGGTGGCATCGTCGCGGGGTCGCTCTATGACGCGGATCCCCACCTACCCCTGCTGGCGACGGTCGCGCTCGCGCTGCCCGTCGCCGCGGTCATCGCTTTCGTGGCCACCCGCATTGCCCACAGTGACCCGCAGACAGCAGCGGCCGTCTAGCCCGCCGCGGTCCGGACCGATTCGAGGAGCAGCCGGCGCTGGAGCTCGAGCGCCGGCGGCACGGTCGACCCGAGCTTCGCGAACCACAGAGCGTGCGTACCGAGCTCGGCGACCCACTCGGCCGGATCCACGCGGAGCGCGGCGTTGAGGCGCTCGGACGCGAGGTCGAGACCGTCGAGGTCGAGGTCTCCGGGGCGCGGTGCCCAGCCGACCGGTGTCTCGATGGCACCGGCACCATCGGTCGAGCGACGGAGGACCCAGTCGAGGACACGCATGTTCTCACCGTACCCGGGCCACAGGAATTTCCCGGCGGCGTCCTTGCGGAACCAGTTGACGAGGAAGATCTTCGGCGGATCCGGGACTGTCGCCGCCATCGCGAGCCAGTGGCCGAAGTACTCGGCCATGTCGTAGCCGCAGAACGCGAGCATCGCCATCGGGTCACGCCGGATGACGCCGACCGTTCCGGTGATGGCTGCGGTGGTCTCCGAGCCCGCGGTCGCGCCGAGGTACACGCCGTGCTGCCAGTTGAACGACTGGAGGACCAGCGGCACCGTCGTCGACCGGCGGCCGCCGAAGAGGATCGCTGAGATCGGAACGCCCTTCGGGTCTTCGATGAACCGCGAGAGCGCCGTGTTGTTGGCCAACTGCACCGTGAAGCGGCTATTGGGATGCGCGGCGTACTCGCGCGAGCCCTTGGTCCACGGCCGGCCGCGCCAGTCGGTCAGGCGCTCCGGCACGTCGCCCTCCATGCCCTCCCACCAGACGTCGTTGTCTGGAGTCAGCGCGACGTTTGTGAAGAACGCGTCGTGCTCGAGCATCCGCATCGCGTTCGGGTTCGTCTGGTAGTTGGTGCCCGGCGCGACGCCGAAGAAGCCGAACTCCGGATTCACCGCGTAGAGGCGACCATCCTCACCGACGCGCATCCAGGCGATATCGTCACCGACGGTCCGGATCTTCCAGTCAGCGAGCGCCGGCGGCGGGACAAGCATCGCGAGATTGGTCTTGCCGCATGCGCTCGGGAACGCACCCACGATGAAGTGAGTCTCGCCCTCGGGACTCTCTGCCTCGAGGAGCAGCATGTGCTCGGCGAGCCAGCCCTCGTCCCTGGCCTGGTAGCTCGCGATGCGGAGGGCCAGGCATTTCTTGCCGAGCAACGCATTCCCGCCGTATCCCGAGCCCACCGACCAGATCGTGTTGTCCTGCGGGAAGTGGCAGATGAATCGCCGCTCAGGGTCGCAGTCCGCGACCGAATGCAGCCCGCGATTGAAGTCGTCCGACGCGCCGAGGCGATCGAGCGCGATCTGTCCCATGCGGGCCATCATCCGCATGTTGAGCACGACATAGATCGAATCGGTGAGCTCGATGTCGACCTTCGCGAACGGGGAGTCGGGCAGTCCCATGATGTAGGGCACGACGTACATCGTCCGGCCCCGCATCGCGCCGTCGAAGAGCGCGGCGAGCTTGCGGTACGCGTCGGCCGGCTCCATCCAGTTGTTCGTTGCTCCGGCCTCGGCCTTCGTCGGGGTGCAGACGAAGGTCAGCTCCTCGGTCCGCGCGACGTCGTTGGGGTTGGACCGGTGGAGGTACGAGTTGGGCCGCTTCTTTGGGTTCAGCGGGAGGAGCACGCCCGTGGCGATCGCCTCGTCGAGCAGCGCCTTCGCTTCGTCCGCCGACCCGTCACACCAATAGATCCGGTCCGGCTTGCACATCGCCGCCATCTCGTTGACCCACGAGACGATGTGACCATTCGAGTAGGCGCGATCCTTCACTGCAAGCACTGCACGCCCTCCACGGATGCTGGGAGGGCAAGGATATCGAAGCCTGCGTTCGGGCACCGACCCGGTAGCATGGCCCGGTGAGCGATCCGCGGGAGGCCCAGCGCGAGCGCGATCTTCGCGAGCTGTTCGTTGCCCGCGGCGAGTTCGCCGCGGCCTTCGCTGATGTGGCGGACGCGGCGCTCGCGAACCGGGACGCTTCCGGCTACGCCCTTTCCGGCATCGTCGTGCACGTGACGGCGACCATCGACCACTACCGCCGGGTCCTCGAAGGGATGATCGACACGTCCTTCAAGGCATTCGCGCTCCAGCCTCAGGATGTCGGCGTCGAGGCCGCGCACGCCGCACGGGTGCAGCAGGGCTTCCCGGCCGGCGAGCGCGACGAGGCGTTCGCGCTGCTCGAGGCCGCACACGACGACCTCGCGACCGCAGCGCTCTCGCTCGTCCCGCCGGACTATGTGCGCAACGTCCCGGTGACATACAAGCCCGGCGAAGCACCGCACGACACGAGCCCGGCCGACATCGTCCGCTGGCTCTCGACGCACTACCGCGAGCACGTCCCGCAGATCACGAGCCTGGGGGCGGCTACGCCGAGGGCCTAAGTGAGGTTCCCAGTGGTCTCTGATACATGGTCAGGCTGCTGCACGGAGATCCTCGAGCCAGCTGGTGAGGTGCGCCAGCGCGGGGACGTTGTCGAAGCCGCGATCGGTGAATGGCGTCCCATCGAACCGCTCACCCGGCGTCAGCCAGCCGATCTCGCCGTGCAGCCGGTGGTAGTTGTAGTAGCGGGCGAAGCGGTCCATCGCCGCCTCGGCCGCATCGAGCGAGCGGAAGATCTCGCGGTCGAGGACCTCGCTTTTGAGCGTCGCCCAGAACGACTCGATCTTCCCGTTCGTCCACGGCGTGTTCACCTGGGTCTTGATGTGCCGGACCTCCAGTTCGCGGAGGGTCTTGCCGAAGCGGTTGAGGACCCCGGGCATCCAGTGCACGAACTCGGTGCCGTTGTCGCTCATCAGCTGGAGCGGCTTGCCGCACAGCTCGATGCAGTCCCGCAGCCAGTCGAGGATCGTGGCGATCTCCCGGCCGGTCGCGATCCGCAGCCCAAGGACGTACCGGGAGTGGTCGTCGACCAGACCGAAGATCCAGGTCTTGAGGTACCGGTTCGGCTCGAGCTGGATGAAGAACGGGCCCTTGATATCGATGTGCCAGAGCGCATTCGGGCTCGCGCGCTCATAGCGCGGCCCCCGCTCGCGGGCCGCCGAGGGACGGGCGGTCCCCACGTCATCGAACAGCCGCTCGATCCAGCCATGACTGACCACGGCGATCTCGCGCCGGCGCAGCTCGGCCGAGATCCGCTTGGCGTTCCAGTACGTGTGCAGCCTGACCGCGATCACGACCTGCTCGACCCAGCCATCGTGTTTGAGCACCGGGCGCCGGGGACCGTACGGCTGCGGGACCAGCGCGGCGAGGCCGCCGGCCGCGTACGCCTGCTGCCAGCGCCACAGGGTCATCCGGCTGCAGCCGCCCAACTCGAGCGCGGCAGCAAGACCGTCGTCGCGGACGGTCCGGAGGATCCGCGCGCGCTCGCGGACCACGCTGATGTGGCTGCGAGACCGATCCGGCTGCGGTGGACGACCGCCTCGCGTGGCCAGAAAGCGGAACCCTGGACCTTCTTGGTACGTGTGCCGGAGCCAACGGCGGTCCGGATCGTGGATCTTGCGGGGAGCGCCAGCGATCTCTTCCATTCGCGGCACGCTAGCCGCGATGTATCAGAGACCACTGGGAACCTCACCTAAGCGGTCGTCGCGGGCCTCTGCCCACGCGCGTAGGCGAGCGCATCGTCAAGGCTCATCGAACGACCATGCTCGACGCCGGGCTGACGTGCCGCGGGGATCGTCTCGGGCAGAGCGCGGGCCTCGGTCGTGCCCATGATCGTGGCCAGCCCGACGCCGGTGCGCTTCGCCAGCGCGGCCCAGGCACCGACGAGCTCATCGTGCCGGTCGATATCGCCGCTGACCTTCGCGACTTCGGCGAAGTTGCTGAGCATGAGCACCAGACCGCTCATGTCGCCCGCGGCAACGAAGAGGTCCGTCGCTTCCGTCCAATTGTCGCGCGCACCATCGAGGTCGCCGAGCTTGAGCGCCACCAGTCCGGCGAAGTAGAGGTCCCAGGCGAGATCGAACTGGTTCGACAGCTGTCGGTGCTGCTGGAGCGCCTCGCTGATCATCTGCTGTGCCCGGAGGAGATCCTCGCGCGGGCGGTCCTGGCCGCGCGACAGCACGTTCGTCAGTGCGAAGGATGTCCGCCCGATCGCAGCCCCGTCACCGAGTTGACGGAAAAGGGCGAGTGCCTCTTCGAGGAGCGCGACAGCGCGTGCGATGTCCAACCCCGGGATCGCGTAGGCGAAGGACAGGTTGTACAGCGCGAGCGCGATCTCCTTTGGATCGCCGATCTCGCGGGCCAGGTCGAGCGCCGCCGTGTAATGCGTGAGCATCGCCGGATCGGCCATCCAGTACGCGAGTCCGCCGGTCGTCTCGAGGGTCCGCAGGCGCAGCGCCGGGGTCGCGCCCGGTACAGCCAGCACGCGCTCGGCCCACGCGAGACCTTCGTGCAGGTAGCCGCGGATCTGCCAGAACCGCCACACGGCGAACACGATCCGGGCCGAGTCGTCCGCGCGACCGGTGGCGATGGCGTACTCGAGCGCCGCCCGGATATTGTCGTGCTCGACCTCGAGCCGATCGATCCAGCGCTTCTGATCCGGCCCCTGTAATTCCGGCCGAGCCCGCTCCGTAAGCTGGACGAACGCGGCGAGGTGGCGCACCCGCAGATCGGCATCCTCGCCACGCGACACCAGCCGCTCGAGCGCGTAGTCCCGGATCGTGACCAGCATCCGGAACCGGGGGTCACCCGCGACCTCGAGCTGCCGCATGAGGCTCTGATCGACGAGCTCGCTGATCCCATCGATCACATCACGGCCGAGCTCGGACGACGGCCCGCACACAGCCTCGAGCTCCTCGAGCTGCGCGCCGTTCACGAAGACGGCGCAGCGGGAGAACAGTCGCTGCAAGCCCTCATCGAGGAGGTCGTAGCTCCAGGCGATGGCGCCCCGCAGCGTCCGCTGGCGGTCGGTCCGATCCGGTGAGCTACTCGCGAGGAGATCGAGCCCCTTCATGAGGCGCGGCAGCATTGCCTGCGGGGTGAGGAGCTTGATACGCGCAGCCGCGAGCTCGATGGCGAGGGGGAGGCCCTCCAGATGGAACACGATCGCCGCGACCGCGCTCGCGTTCTCGGCGGTCACCATGAAGTCGGGCTTCACTGCACGCGCGCGTTCGATGAAGAGCCGCACGGCGTCGGACTGGGCGAGGACCTCGAGCGACGGCAGATGCTCCGGGTCGGGTAGATCGAGCGGCGGCACCGGCATCTCTTGCTCGCCGGTGACGCGGAGCGGCGCACGACTCGACGTCACGATCTTGAGCCGGGGTGCCGCAGCGAGCAGCGCACTGACCGTCGGCGCGGCAGCAAGGATCTGCTCGAAGTTGTCGAGGACGAGGAGCAGCTGCTTCTCGCGCACGTGCTCGGTGACGCGGTCGATCGGCGATTCGCTCCCGGTCACCTGCACCCCGAGCGAATGCGCGATCGTCGACGGCACGAGCTCCGGGTCGCTCAACGGCGCGAGTGGGACCCAGAAGGTGCCGTCGGGGAACTGCGGGCCGGCTTCGGCCGCGATCTGGAGCGACAGCCGCGTCTTCCCGGTGCCGCCCGGCCCGGTGAGCGTCAGGAGGCGCGTGCCATCGAGGAGCCGCAGCCCGTCCTTGATCTCCTTGCCACGACCGATGAACGTGGAGACTTGCGTCGGCAGGTTGTTCGGGGTCCGGTCCAGCGTGCGGAGCGCGGGGAAGTCCGTCGGGCAGCCATCGATCACGAGCTGGAAGATGTGCTCCGGTTGCGCGAGGTCCTTGAGCCGGTGTTCGCCCAGATCGCGGAGCGCGACGCCCGCCGGAAGGTCGGCGCCTGCCAGCATCCGCGTCGCGCCCGAGGCGAGCACTTGGCCGCCGTGCGCGACCGCCGCGATGCGGGCGGCGCGGTGCACGTCGATGCCGACGTAGTCCGCGCCGGCCTTCTCGCTCGCAGGCGTGCCTTCGCCGGTATGCATACCCATGCGCACGCGGACCGTCGCGCCATGCGGGAAAGTGGTCTTCGCCAGCGCGCGCTGGCCGGCGGCGGCCGCGTCGAGCGCGTCGTGCGCCGTCGCGAACACCATGAACAGGGCATCGCCCTCGATGCGCACCTCGTGACCAGCGGCGAAAGCGGAGCGCAGCGCGACCGTATGGGTCTCGAGCACCTCGTGGAACCGCTCGGTCCCGAGCGCGGTGAGCAGCTTGGTCGAGCCTTCGATGTCGGTGAACAGGAAGGTCAGCGTGCCGCTCGGGAGAGCGCGGTCCATCCGGAGATTCTGGGCTGGCGGTCGCTCGGTTGCCAGCGGTGGCCGCTGGCCCTAGACCTTGGTCGTGGCCACGGCACCGAATCAGCTCACCGACACCCTCGCCGGGCTCGCCCTGTTCGCCGATCTCGCCACCGCCCAGCTGAACGCGATCGCCCACGTCATGGACGAGCGCCGCTTCGCCGACGGCGAGCGGATCCTCCGCCAGGGGATCAGCGGCTCGGCCTTCCACCTGATCCTCGAAGGTGAGGCGACCATCCGGGTGGACGGGAAGGACTACGGCAAGCTCGGCCGCGGCGAATTCTTCGGCGAGGTTTCGGTCCTCCTGGGCGAGGCGCCGGTCGCGGACATCGTCGCGGCCCGTGACCTCCGTTGCGCGATCGTCGCCGGGCCGGACCTCCAGACGTTCCTGCAGGGCCACCCCACGGTGCTCTACCGGATGCTGCAGGCCGAGGCGCGCAAGCTCCAGCGAGCGACGAGCTGGCGGAGCTAGCCGACCGGCCGTTCCCGCCCGGCGACTACCCGGTCGTCGTTGTCGGCAGCGGACCGGGCGGCCTCCAGCTCTCGTACTCGCTCCGCGTGCGCGGCGTGCCGCATGCGGTCATCTCCGCCGACCCCTCGCCGGGCGGCATGTTCCGCCGGTGGCCGTTCTTCCAGCGCCTGCTGTCGTGGACGAAGCCCTACGCGCCCGAGGAGCGCGGCTCGCGCTACTACGAGCGATACGACTGGATATCGCTCATCTGCGACGAGGATCGCCTGCGTGCGATCCAGCCCGGTCTGATGGACGGCACGTCGTATTTCCCGGCGCGCGCGGAGATGGAGCAGAACCTCGCGACGTTCGCCCGCGAAGCCGGGATCCAGGCACGCTACGGGACACGCTGGACCGGCACCCGCCGTGAAGGCGATCGGTTCGTGCTCACGACCACCGACGGCGAGTATCGAACGCGCGTACCGGTGTTCGCGTTCGGCATGGCCGAGCCGTGGAAGCCCGACGTCCCGGGCATCAAGGACGTCCCCCACTACGCCGACACGCGCGCGCCCGAGACGTACGCCGGCAAGCGGATCTTCATCATCGGCAAAGAGGTCTCGGCCTTCGAGCTGGCGAACGGCCTCCTGCCGTGGGCGAAGCAGATCATTCTCGGCTCGCCACGACCGGTGGCGCTCTCCGTCGTGACGAAATCGCTCGTCGGGGTCCGCGCGCGGTACGTGCAGCCGTACGAGGACCACATCCTGGGCGGCGGGGTCGCACTCGTGAACGCGACGATCGACGAGGTGCAGCGCACGCCGAACGGGTACCGGGTGCGCACGAGCCGTAGCGACGGTGGCGGCGCGCTCGTGTTCGAGGTCGATGACGTCATCGCGACCACCGGCTTCACGCCGCCGCTCGGCGACCTCCCGGCGCTCGGCGCGGCGACCACCGGTCGGACGCGGATCCCATCGCTCACACCGCTCTTCGAATGCATCGGCCTTCCCGATGCGTATATGGCCGGGACGGTCACCCAGGGCGCACCGGGCCTCAAGAAGCACGGCCTTCCCGCGAGCTCAGGCGCGGTCCACGGCCATCGCTATAACGCGCGCATCCTCGCCCGGCACATCGCGCAGAAGTACTTCGCGATCGATCCGGACCGCCCGCAGCTCAAGCCCGACGCCGTGCTGCCCTACCTCCTTGCCGAAGTGACCCACGCGCCCGAGCTCTGGCACCAAAAGTCGTACCTCGCGCGCACGGTCCTGCTGGACCCGACGCGCGGCATCATCGACGACGGGATCCTTCCGCTACAGCTCTTCGTCGATGGTCAGGGTCCCGACGGCGTCGCTGTCGCGGTGGAGGCGAATCCGGCCGGCGAGCTCTACCCGGCGGTCTACGTGCGGAAGGACAACGTGCTCACCGAGCACCTCCTGCCATCGGACCCGCTGTTGGACTTCGCGACCGCCGAACATCGCCGGCAGCTCGCCGACGTACTGAAGCCGCTGGGCCTCTAGCCCGCGACCGCGAGCTCCTCGGGCGGCTGCGACGTCGCCGGGTTCCGGATCCCGATCGCGTTCGCGGCGGCTCCGGCGACCAGCAGTGCCGCTGCGATGAGCATCGCGAGGTGGAAGGCGTCGGTCGATGCCTCCCGCTGGGCGATGATCCGTGCGGCGGCGGCAGGCGGGCATGGCGCGTTGTTGACGTTGCACGGAGAGCTCACATTCAACGGCGCGTAGGTCCTCCGGACGTCGGGATCATCCACATTCAGCGCCGGCACGCGCTGGTGCAGCCCGGCGTAGAAGCTCGTGGTGATCGCGATGAAGATCACTGCGCCCGCGAGCTGCGGACCGACCCGCGAGATCGCGTTGTTGATGGCCGACGCGACACCCGAGTTGCGCACGGGCACGCTGCCCATCAGTGCCGTCGTGAGCGGCGCGACCATGATCGAGATGCCGAGGCCAAAGAGGAGCGAGCCGGGCAGGAGATCAGTGAGGTAGCTGAGCGGCGGAACGAAGGTGCCGGGGTCATCGAGAACGAACTGCCAGGCGGTCATCGTCGACGGCATCCGCGCATACCAGAGGATGCCGAGGCACATGATCGCCGGGCCGACGGTCATGAACACCCGCGGTCCGTACTTGCCGGCGAGCGCGCCGAACCGTGAGCTCAGGAACACCAGGAACAGTCCGGCGGGGACGAACCCCAGGCCCGCGGCTGCCGCGCTGAAGCCGATGGTCCCCTGCACGAACAGCGCGAGGAAGTACCCCACGACGTAGAGGGCCCCATAGATGAGGAACGTCGAGATGTTCGTGACCGTGAAGTTTCGTGATCGGAACAGCTCCGGCGGGATGAGCGGATCGGACCTCCGGGTCATGAGGATCGGCAGCGCGATCGTCGCGAGCACGCCGATCCCGACGATCACGAAGCCGAGCGGGTCCTTCCACTCACGCTGCTGGCCGTAGATCGTGCCGAACGAGAGGCCGCCGACCGCGAGCGCAACGACGAACGCGCCGAGCCAGTCGAAGCGACCCGACGCTCCTTCGGCGCGGCTTTCCTCGACGTAGGTCCAGGTGGCCCAGAGCGCGATCAGCAGCAGCGGCACGTTGATGAGGAATGCCGCGCGCCACGAGACCGCGTCGACAAGGATCCCGCCCACGAACGGACCGAGGATCGTCGTTGCCGCCGAAGCCGAGGCCCAGAGACCGAACGCGCGGCCCCGCTGCTCGCCTTCGAACGTGACCGTAAGGAGCGCGAGCGATCCCGGTACGAGCAATGCCCCGGCGATCCCCTGCAGGATGCGGAAGAGGACGAGCAGCTCCATGTTCGGCGCCAGGCCGCAGAGCAGGCTTGTGACGAGGAACCCGGCGAGCCCGATGACGAACGTCCGCTTGCGACCGTAGAAGTCGGTGAGCGCGCCGGCGAGGATGAGGAGCGCCGACACGGTGAGGAGATAGCCGTTGTAGATGTAGGACTGGCCTTCGAGGACGCCGAAGAGCGTGCTCGGCAGATCGCGGCCGATCCGCGGCAGCGCGACGTTCACGACCGTCGAATCAAGGAACACGATCCCGGACCCGAGGATCGCCGCGATGAGCGTCCAGCGCTGTTTCGCGGTCATCCCGGTCATCCGGGCGCACACCATTGCAGCTCGTGCGCGGATGCGCCCGGGTAGATCCGTTCACCCGCCTCGATCGCGACCGCGAGCCGGTTCGTGAGCGGCGCCAACGGGCAGACCCACTGCGGGTCGTAGTGGCAACTCGGGTGGTACGCGAAGTTGAAGTCGAGCACGAGCTCGCCGTCCCGCTGGCCGAGATCGGCGCTCTTCGCCGTGTCGAGCAGGTAGCGTCCGCCGCCGTACGTCGTTGTGCCCGAGGTCGCATCGCGGAATGGGATGAAGATGCCGCCGCTGTACGAGTCGAGCCAGAACACCTCGAGCGACCCGACCGGCAGGTCGATCGCGCCGATGCGGACGAACGGGATGATGCTGCCGGCGCTCGTGTCCACGTTGTACTTCTCGTGCGGCAGGGGCCGCACGGGCGCGGTGAACGCGAGCTTCGGGTCGTACGGGTGGTAGTCGAGGCCGGAGAACGACTTCCGCACGTGGGCCTGGAGGGCTGACTGCGGGTGGGTGCCGAAGAGATCGTCGCGGCCGGCGCGCCAGAGACCATGCGCCGCGACCGGGTCGGTCCCGTACAGCGCGCGCACATCGGCGTAGAGGGTGCTCACCCGCCGCCGGTAGTCGAGGAGGTCGAGGTAGGACTCTCCCTGCGGGTCGCTCACCGAAGCTTCGCCGCCGCGGCGGAGAAGACGCCGCTCAGCACGCGAGCGGTCGTCGGGAACGCGTGCACGGTCTGCGCGAGCGTGTCCAGCGGCGTGCCGAGCTTGAGCGGGAGGACGGCCGCGTGGATCGCCTCGCCCGCGCCCTGCGCCGCAATGAACGCGCCCAGGAGGACCTTGCGCTTCCGATCCACGACGATCGTGACATGGCCGCTGTCGGCCTCGACGAGGTAGCCCTTCGCGCTCTTCGGGAAGCCGGTCGTCTCCTCGAACGCGTCGAAGCCCCGCTCGAGCGCTTGATCCAGGCGGAGACCGACGGCCGCGGCTTCGGGGTCGGTGTACACGACGCGCGGCGTCGCGCTGAAGTCGACTTTCACGTCGTCCCCGAGTGCGATCCGCACCGCCATCTCGCCCTCGTAGTGACCGAGGTGCGTGGACAGCTCGTGCCCGATCGCGTCCCCGATCGCATACACGTGATCCGCGACACGGAGGCGATCGTCGGTACTGATCGTATCCGTGCCTTCGTATGTCACTCCGACGGTGTCGAGACCGATGGCGCCGAGCGCCTTCGCGGAGGTGCGGCCCACCGACAGCTGGATGATCTCACCCGGCACGCTGGTGCCGTCGGACAGCTCGACGACGTGCTCGCCGCCCGGCCCGGCCTTTGCGCGGATGCGTGAGGCCCTCGCCGTGTCGCGCACGTCGACGCCGTCCTTCTTGAGGACGGCCGCGAGGAACGCGGAGCTCTTGGGATGATCGGTCGGATTGACCCGGCCAACGATCGCGGTCCGTACGCCGAATCGCGCGAGGTACTGGGCGATCTCGATGCCCGACGGTCCGGCGCCAAGGATGACGATGCTCTTGGGCAG
>JBBQHN010000059.1:0-11859 GCA_038324015.1 Candidatus Limnocylindria bacterium
TCGCGGGCATCGCGACGACGTACAGCTTCACGCCTTCGCGTCACGGTGGCGTGGACCTCGCCGACATCACGCTCGTGGCCTGGGAGAACGGCCGGATCGTCGCGGCACGCCCGATCGACACGACACGATGAGCGGAGTCGAAGGGCTGATCTACGACTGGAACCGCGACGGACGCACCGCGCGCGCCGACTATCGCGCGGTCGAGCTCGACGACGAGACCCTGCGCGACGGGCTCCAGGGCCCGTCGGTCCGGAACCCGCCGCTCGAGGTGAAGCTCCGGCTCCTCCACCTCATGGACCAGCTCGGCATCGACAGCGCGGACATCGGTCTTCCCGGCGCGTCGGCGCAGGCACGGGCGGCGATCGTCGCCCTCGCGAAGGAGACGACGAAGCTCCGGATCACGCCGAACGTCGCCTGCCGCACACATCCCGCGGACATCAACGGCGCGATCCAGGCCTCGGTCGAGTCCGGCGTGGCGATCGAGACCTGCGCCTTCATCGGCTCGAGCCCGATCCGTCGCGTCGCGGAAAGCTGGTCGCTCGACACGATGCTGAAGCAGGTCGAGGAGTCGGTGACCCTCGCGGTGAAGAACGGCCTGCCGGTGATGTTCGTGACCGAGGACACGACCAGAGCGGACCCCGAGACGCTCATCACGTTGTACGACACCGCGATCGGCAGCGGCGCGAAACGGATCTGCGCGTCCGACACCGTTGGCCATGCGACGCCCGAAGGCGTCCGCAACCTCCTCACGTTCATCCGCACAGATGTCATCCGCGGCCGCGACGTGAAGCTCGACTATCACGGCCACAACGACCGCGGCCTCGGCACCATCAACGCCCTGGCGGCCACCGCTGTCGCGGACCGCGTGCACGGCACCGCGCTCGGTATCGGCGAGCGGGTCGGGAACACCTCGATGGATCAGCTCCTCGTGAATCTGCGGCTGTGGGGGCTCATCGACCGGGATCTCGAGCCACTCGTCGAGTACACCGCCCTCGTTGCCGAGCATTGCGGTGTCCCGATCCCTCCCAACTACCCGGCTCTCGGTGCCGATGCGTTCCGTACAGGCACCGGCGTGCACGCGTCGGCGGTGGTGAAGGCGCTGCGCACGGGCGATCGCGAGCTCGCGGATCTCGTGTACAGCGGCGTGCCGGCGTCCATCGTCGGGCGGGAGCAGCGCATCGAGGTCGGACCGATGAGCGGTGAGTCGAATGTCGTGTTCTGGCTCGAGCACCGGGGCATCGACGCGACACGCGAACGTATCGACCGCGTCATGACGGCCGCGAAGGCATCGGACCGGCTGCTCACGGACGCGGAGCTGCACGCCCTCGCGCGCTAGGCTGAGAGCGTGAGCGACGTACGCCACCGCATCGAGCCCGCGAAGCGCCTCCCGGGTGTGACGCCGCAGGACATCGAAGGCCGCGTGCCCGCCGCCGAGGCGGAGCGCTCGTCGGCGCTGATCCGCGGCACGGCCCTCATCTTTTGGGACCGCTCTGGCCGCCGGCCCGGCACAAAGCTCGACGCGATCGACACCGACCAGATCACGCCAGCGAAGGATTGCGTCTCCGAGAGCCTCGACACGCTCGACGAGCGCTGGAAGGCCGGATCGTTCCGCTACCTCATGCCCGATTTCCGCGCGAGGGTCCACGCCGGCGAGACCTTCGTGATCGCGGGCGACCGCTTCGCGATCGGAAGCTCACGTGAGATGAGCCCCGCGGGCCTCAAGGCGGTCGCCGAGGAGGTCGGCCTCGAGATGGTCGTCGTTTGCGGCAACAACATGGGCGACATCTTCCGCCGCAACGCCTTCAACCTCGGCCTGCAGGTCGTGCAGGCGCCCGATGCCGTCGAGGACGCCAAGGACGGCGACGCGTTCAGCTTCGATCCCGTGTCGCGCCGGCTGGTCAACGAGACCCGGGGCACGACGTACGACCCGCTGCCGCTCACCTCCAAGGAGGACGAGATCCGCCGCTCGGGCGGCATCTTCACGATCGGGCGGCGCGAGTTCGCCGAGTCGGTCCGGCGGCAGCCCGAGATCACCTGGCCGGACGACGAGACCGCGCGGCGGATGACGACGACCGAGCGGATCGTGTGGGCCCATCGCGTCGATAAGGACGCGGACGCGGTCCCTGGCGCGACGCTCCGCGTCTACGCCGACCTGTTGCCAGCATCGGACGGCACCGCGCCGTTCTCGATCCACACGTTCAACCAGATCACCGGCGGGGACACGATCTACCCGCGGCAGATCGCCATCGCGAACGATCACTTCGTCTTCACCCGCAAGGAGGCCGACGACAAGCAGACGGCGATCGGCAAGTCCTTCGCGCAGAAATACGGCGTGAAGCGGCCGTACTACGCGACGCCCGGCGACGGGATCTTCCACTTCTACTTCCCCGAGCAGGGCCTCGTGTATCCCGGCCAGTTCGTCGCTGGTGCGGACTCGCACTCACGCGCTTACGGCGCATATGGAGCGGTCGGCATCGGTGTCGGATCCACGACGCTCGGCTTCGGCTGGGCGACCGGTTACGTCTTCACGACCCTGTCCAAGGCGCGGCGCGTCGTGTTCACCGGGAAGCTGCAGCCATGGGTCAGCGGCAAGGACATCGTCCTCAAGCTCCTCGAGCGCTGGGGCACCGCCCAGTCAGAGGGGATGTCCGTCGAGTTCATCGACGCCGAGCGCCAGCTGCCGATCGCATACCGCAACACGATCGCGAACATGATGGCCGAGGGTGAGGCGCAGAACGGGATCTTCGCTGCAGACGAACGCACCGCGGCGTGGTATCGCGACAAGGGCATCTCGCTTCCCTACCCGCTTATCCAGCCGGGTCGCGACGCGCACTACGAGATCGACGAGGTCCTCGACCTCTCCGACGTGGTCCCGATGATCGCGAAGCCGTACTCGCCGGGCAACGCGTTCCCGGCGGAGCAGGTGGCGACCGAGCACATCACCTTCGACAAGGCGTACATCGGCTCCTGCACCAACGGCAGCTACGACGATCTGCTCGCGGCGGCGCTCGTGATCCGGGACGCGCGCGCAGCCGGACACACGAAGGCCGCCACCGACTTCGTCGTGTTCCCCGGCTCGGGCGCGGTCAAGGAGTCCATCGAACGTGCCGAGCCGCGCCTCGGCGGCGAATCGATCGCGGACGTCATGCGATCCGTTGGTGCCGAGATCCGGATGAGCTGGTGCGGGCCGTGCTTCGGCCAGGGCGATGACGCGCTCGCCTCCGGCGAGCGCGCGATCACGTCCTTCAACCGCAACTGGCAGAACCGCATGGGCGTCGGGGGAGAGGGCTACCTCGCCAGCCCGGCCGTGGTCGCCTCGTCCGCGCTGCTTGGCTACATGGCGCCCCCGAGCGAGCTGAAGCTGCGGTGGGAGCCTGACCGGCATGGTCTCTAGCTAGAGCCCGCGCAGCTCCCGCACCAGCGGCGCGAACGCCTCCAGCACTTTCTCCGGCAGCCCGTAATAGGTGATCCCGAGCGTCTCGCGGCGCTCGAGCAGCTGCCGCTTCAGGCCGGCGACCGATCCGTAGAGGAAGAACGGCGAGTTTACGAGCTGCGCCGCGGTGCCCTTGAGCCTCGTCGCGACGGCGTCGAAGAGGTTGCGCGGCTCGTCGGTCACACCGGCGTCGACGATGAATACGTTGAGCTCGACGTCCGCGAACCGCTCACCAAGCGCCGCCCGCAGGACCTCGAGCTTGCGCAGCGTGGCGCCGGTCGTGAGGTCCGCGAGCACCGGGTGGCCATTCGCGTCAAATTGCGGGTTGAGCGCGATGATGTCGGCGTGCTCCGCGGCGAAGCGGAGGATGCGGGGTCCGCCGCCGCCGATCATGAGCGGCGGCCGCGGTCGCTTCGGCAGGAGCTTCGCGCCGTGGACCGTATAGAAGGCGCCGCTCGCGTCGACGCTGTCGTCGGCGAACAGACGGTCGAGCAGCCGCACCGCCTCGATCATCCGCGAGACCCGGACGCCGGGACGGTCGTAGGGGATCCCAAGCATCTCGTAATCGCGGACGTACCAGCCGGCGCCCAGCCCGAGCTCCACCCGTCCGCCCGAGAGGTGGTCGAGCGTTGCGATCTCCTTCGCAAGCATGAGCGGGTTCCGGTAGTCGTTCGCGAAGACGTAGCTCCCGACGCGCAGCGTCGTGGTGGCCTCGAGCGCCGCGGCCATTGCCGGAACCGGCGCGAGCGACTGGGTCAGGTGATCGGTCAGCAAAAGGACGTCATAGCCGAGCTCCTCGATGCGTCTGGCCCTCGCCCGCCATTCGGCGCCGGACTCCGCTTTGCTCGTGGTGATGGCGAAACGGAAGGGCCTCACCGGTGGGACAATGCGCGCATCCGATGAAGACCGCACGTGAGGCCGCCGCGCGACTGGGCCCGGTCGGGATCTGGAGCTTCCAGCTCGAGCGGATGACCGCCGCGGACGAAGGCCGCTTCGCGCAGGAGGTCGAATCGCTCGGCTTCAAGGCCCTCTGGATCCCGGAGTCCCTCGGCAGCAAGGAGATCTTCGCCCACGCCGGCATCCTGCTTGCCGCCACGAAGACGCTGATCGTCGCCTCCGGCATCGCGAACATCTGGGCCCGCGACGCGGTAGCGATGTCGAACGGCGCGCGCTCGCTCCAGGAGGCGTACGCGGACCGGTTCCTCTGCGGCCTGGGCGTGAGCCACAAGCCGGTCATCGACGCGCGGCTCGGCGGCGGCTACGAGAAGCCGCTCGCCCACATGCGTGCGTACCTGGACGCAATGGACAAGGCCCCGTTCGTTGGGCCGAACGCGAAGGACGCGCCCGCGCCGCGCGTGATCGCGGCACTCGGACCGCGGATGCTGAAGCTCTCCGCCGAGCGGTCGCTCGGGGCGCATCCCTACTTCGTGCCGCTCGAGCACACGCTCATGGCGCGCGCGGCGCTCGGACCCGATCCCCTGCTCGCTACGGAGCAGGCCTGCACGCTCGAGAGCGATCCGGCGAAGGCGCGTGAGGTCGCGCGCGGCCACATGAAGCGCTACCTCCTCCTCGACAATTACGCCAACAACCTGCGGCGCCTCGGGTGGGCTGACGCGGACATCGACAACGGCGGAAGCGATCGCCTCGTCGACGCGATCGTCGCTTGGGGGGGCGTCTCCGAGATCAAGGCCCGCGTCGACGCGCACCGCGCGGGCGGCGCGGATCACGTGTGCCTGCAGGTGCTCGGGGCCGACACGCTCGGTCAGGTCCGGTCCATCGCGAAGACACTCCGATGAGCGCCACGTCCCTCGACAAGAGCAAGATCAAGGTCCTGCTGTTCGAGGCCATCGACGCGAGCGCGATCGAGGCCTTCAAGAACGATGGGTATACGAACGTCGAGTGCCACACGAAGGCACTGCCTGAGGCCGAGCTTGTCGACGCGATCAAGGGCGCGCACGTGCTCGGCATCCGCTCACGCACGCACATTACGAAGCGCGTGCTCGAGCACGCGGACAAGCTCATCGCCGTCGGCTGCTTCTGCATCGGCACGGATCAGGTCGACGTCGGCGCCGCTGAGACGCAAGGCGTCCCGGTGTTCAACGCGCCGTTCTCGAACACCCGCAGCGTCGCCGAGCTCGTGCTCGCGGAGATCGTGATGCTGTGCCGCGGCATTCCGCAACGGAATGCCGCGGCGCATCGCGGCGAGTGGCTGAAGGCCGTCGGCGGCGCGACCGAGGTGCGCGGCAAGACGCTCGGCATCGTCGGCTACGGGCACATCGGCACGCAGATCGGCCTCCTCGCGGAGGGCCTCGGCATGCGCGTCATCTACCACGATGTCGAGCCCAAGCTCGCGCTCGGCAATGCGGCTCCCGTGGACAGCTTGCGGAAGCTCCTCGAGGGTGCCGACGTCGTGACGCTGCACGTGCCCGACACCGAGGAGACGCGTCACCTGATCGGCGCCCTGGAGCTCGGACAGCTGAAGCACACGGCACATCTCATCAACGCATCACGCGGTAAGGTCGTCGACATCGACGCGCTCGCGGCGGCGCTCGACGAGGGCCGGATCGCGGGTGCGGCGATCGACGTGTTCCCTGTCGAGCCGGAGTCGAACGCGCGTCCTTTCGAGTCGCCGCTGCGGCGCTTCGACAACGTGATCCTCACGCCGCATATCGGCGGAAGCACGGTCGAGGCGCAGGAGAGCATCGGCCTCGAGGTCGCGGCGAAGCTCCTCAAGTACAGCAACAACGGATCGACAATGACCGCGGTCAACTTCCCCGAAGTGTCGTTGCCTGAGCACCGCGGAAAACACCGCCTGCTGCACACGCACCGCAATATCCCGGGCATGCTCGCGGCGATGAACGCCGTCCTGGCTGAAGCGAAGATCAATATCGCGAGCCAGTACCTCGAGACGAGCCGCGAGGTCGGCTACGCGGTCATCGACGTGGACGGCGCGGACCGTCCGCTGAGCGCGACGCTCAGGACGCAGCTGGACGCGATCGAGGGAACGATCCGGACACGCGTCCTGTATTAGGGCCCCCGCCGATCCCGCGGACCTGGGGCAGCCACGCCGGCCGGCGAGCCTCGTACGCAGAGATCTGTGACGCGTGCGCGAGGCTCAGGCCGATCTCGTCCTGTCCCGCCAGGAGGCGCGAGCGCGAGCTGTCGTCGAGGGCGAACGGTGCGCGGTAGCCGAGTGCGGGCACCTCAACGACGCGTTGCTCCACGTCGGCGGTGACCTCGATCGAGGGATCGGCCGCGACTGCGGCGAGGATGCGCGTCACGTCGGCCTCGGGGAGCTCGGCGAGCACGAGCCCGACCGCGAGGCAGTTCGAACGGAAGATGTCGGCGAAGCTCGGCGCGACGATCACGCGGAAGCCGCGGTCCTCGAGCGCCCAGGCCGCGTGTTCGCGGGAGCTGCCGCACCCGAAGTTCGCGCCCGCGACGAGCACGGTCGCACCCTCGAATCGCGGATCGTTCAGCACGAAGGACGGGTCCTCGGCCCACGCGGAGAACAGTCCGACGCCGTAACCGGTGCGCTCGATGCGCTTCAGCCAGTCGCTCGGAATGATCTGGTCGGTGTCGACGTCGCGGCGGTCGAGCGGCATCGCGCGGCCGGTGACCTTCGAGACCGCCCTCATCGCGCGACATCCGACGGCGATGCGAGATGCCCGGCGATCGCGGTCGCGGCGGCGACGGCCGGTGACACCAGATGGGTGCGCGCGCCGGGACCCTGACGGCCCTCGAAGTTTCGGTTCGACGTGGACGCGACGCGCTCGCCTGGAGCCGCGACATCGTCGTTCATGCCAAGGCACATCGAGCAGCCGGCGCTGCGCCACTCGAAGCCCGCATCGCGGAAGATCGCGTCCAACCCCTCGGCCTCGGCCTGGGCCTTCACCGCCATCGACCCCGGCACCGCGAGCGCGCGTAGGCCCTCGCGGACGTGCCGGCCCTCGAGCACCGCCGCAGCGGCGCGCAGGTCTTCGATGCGTCCGTTCGTGCAGGAGCCGAGGAACACGGAGTCGACCCCGATGTCGCGCATCGCGGTGCCGGCGCGCAGGTCCATGTACACGAGCGCGCGACGGGCGCTCTCCCGGGCGGCCTCGCTGCCGAGAGCCTCCGGATCCGGCACGCGTCCATCGATGCCGACCGCCTGCGCCGGATTGGTGCCCCACGTGACGTACGGCCGAAGCTCGGCGGCATCGATCCGCACCTCGCGGTCGAACGCGGCGCCGTCGTCGGTAGGCAATCCGCGCCAGTGATCGAGCGCGCGCTCCCACTCCGCGCCGGACGGCGCGAACGGCCGGCCCTCGAGATATGCGAACGTCATCTCGTCGGGCGCGATCATCCCGGCGCGAGCCCCGGCCTCGATAGACATGTTGCAGACCGTCATGCGGCCCTCCACCGAAAGCGCGCGGATCGCGTCGCCGCGGTATTCGACGACATGACCGGTGCCGCCGCCAACGCCGATGCGGGCGATGATCCCGAGGATGATGTCCTTCGCGCTCACGTCGGCCGGCGCCTGGCCGTCGATCGTGACCGCCATCGTCCTGGGCCGCGTGCGCGAGATCGTCTGGGTCGCGAGGACGTGCTCGACGTCACTGGTCCCGATGCCGAAGGCGATCGCGCCCATCGCGCCGTGCGTCGACGTGTGGCTGTCGCCACATACGATCGTCATCCCCGGCTGGCTGATGCCGAGCTGCGGCCCGATCACATGCACGATCCCCTGACGCGCGTCGCCCATCGGGTAGAGGCGGATGCCGAACTCGGCGCAGTTCTTCGAGAGCGCCTCGACCTGCCGCGCGGACACCGGGTCCCCGACCGCCCGATCGAGCACCGTCGGGATGTTGTGGTCCGCGGTCGCGAGCGTCAGGTCCGGGCGGCGGACGCCGCGACCCGCGAGGCGGAGACCGTCAAAGGCCTGCGGTGAGGTGACCTCGTGCACGAGATGCAGATCGACGTAGAGGAGATCCGGCTCGCCCGCCGCCCGGTGCACGACGTGCTGCTCCCACACCTTCTGCGCGAGCGTGCCGGCCATCAGCGCTCCGGTTGCACGTCGATGAGCTGCTCAGCCGGGAAGCCGGCGCGGCGAACGAGGCCGAGGACCTCCTGCGCATGCGCGGCGTCACGCGTGTCGACGATCACGTCGAGACCGACGCGACCGATGGCGGTGTACGGACCGACGCGATGGATCCCGACGTGGAGGATGTTGATGTGCTCATCGCCGAGGATGCCGGTGATCCGGTGCAGCTGCCCCGGCCGGTCGTCGAGCCAGGTGCGGAACGCGAGGTAGCGGCCTGCGCTCGCAAGACCCTGCTGCACGACCTTCCCCAGGAGGTTCGGGTCGATGTTGCCGCCGCTGATGATGATGCCGACCCGCTTCCCCTCCAGCTCGGCCGCGCCATCGAGCATCGCGGCGACACCTGCCGCGCCCGCGGCCTCGGCGAGGAGCTTGTGACGTTCGAGGAGGAGCACCATCGCCCGTGCGATCGCCTCGTCCGTGACGACGCGCATCGTCGTCCCGTTGGCGCGCGCGATCGCGACGGTGCGCGCCGCGGGCTCGCGCACTGCGATGCCGTCGGCGATGGTCGATGCGCCGCCCGCGACGACAGAGCCCGTGCGCAGCGCGTCCGCGAACGCGCTCGCACCGGTGGCCTGGACCCCGACGAGCGCGACCGTCGCGTGCGCCTCGGCGATCGCGAGCGCGGTGCCGGCGAGAAGGCCGCCGCCGCCGACCGGCACGACGATCGCGTCGAGGTCGGGCCGGTCCTCGAGCATCTCGCGCGCGACCGTGCCCTGACCGGCGATCACCGCGGGGTCGTCGAACGCGTGGATGTAGACGGCACCACGCGTCGCGGCGAGCTCGCGCGCTGCGGCATAGGCCTCGTCGTAGCCGGATCCGGTGATAACGACCTCGGCACCGGCGCGCTGGATCGCCGTGAGCTTCGCGAGCGGGACGCCCCGCGGCAGGACGACGCACGCCGGGATACCGAGCGCGGCCGCTGCGACGGCGACGCCCTGGCCATGATTCCCAGCCGACGCGGTGACGACGCCCGCCTGCAGGACGGCTCGGTCGGTCGCGTCGAGCTGCAGAAGGCGGTTGAGCGCGCCGCGCAGCTTGAACGCGCCGGTTCGCTGGAGGTTCTCGAGCTTGAGGTAGATCTCGCAGCCCGCGAGCGCGGAGAGATCGGGCGACGCGATGAGCGGCGTGCGCTCCACACGGCCCGCGATGGCGGCGGCCGCGGCCGCAACGGTGAGCGCCGGCGCCATGACGACCGTCATCCGGTCACCGCGCCTTCCGACGCGGACGAGACGAGCTTCGCGTACTTCGCGAGCACGCCAGTCTTGTACCGGCTCTCCGGCGCACGCCACGCGGCACGGCGCTTCGCGAGCTCCGCGTCCTGGACCTCGAGGTCGATGCGCCGCTTGGAGACGTCGATCGTGATCTTGTCGCCGTCCTTCACCAGAGCGATCGGTCCTCCGGCCGCGGCCTCCGGAGCCACGTGGCCCACGACGATGCCGTGGGTCGCGCCGCTGAAGCGGCCGTCGGTGACGAGCGCGACAGTGTCGCCGAGGCCCGCGCCGACCAGTGCGCCGGTGACAGCGAGCATCTCGCGCATGCCGGGTCCGCCCTTCGGCCCCTCGTAGCGGATGACCACGATGTCGCCCGCGACGATCTTCTTGTCCTCGACGGCGGCGAACGCATCCTCCTCCCGATCGAACACTCGCGCCGTGTACGACGCGGTCGGCGTCTCGTGCCCCGCGACCTTCGTGACGCAGCCGTCCGGCGCGAGCGACCCGCGGAGGATCACGAGGCCGCCGTGCGCCGATAGAGGGGTCGCGAGCGGACGGACGACCTCCTGGCCCGGCGTCTCCTTCGCGGCCCGCGCCTCCTCGCCAATGGTCCGTCCAGTGACCGTGAGCGCGTCCTTCTTGAGGAGCCCGGCTTCGAGGAGCCGCTGCAGCACGAGCATGATCCCGCCGGCCCGGTCCATGTCCGGTCCGGTGAAGCGGCCCCAGGGCTTCATGTCCGCGAGGAGCGGCGTTCGAGCGCTGATCGTGTCGAAGTTGTCGATGGAAAGGTCGACCTTGGCCTCGCGCGCGACCGCGAGCAGGTGCAGGACCGCGTTCGTCGAGCCACCGGTCGCCATCACCGCCGCGATCGCGTTTTCGAGCCCGTCGCGCGTGATCACCTTCGACGGTCGCTGGTCCTCCTTCAGGAGGCGCATCACCAGCTTTCCCGCCTCGACCGCGACGGCCCTGCGCCGGGGGTCGAGGGCCGGGACTCCGCTCGAGCCGGCGGGCGAGATGCCCATCGCCTCGAACGCGGTGGCCATGGTGTTCGCGGTGAATTGGCCGCCGCAGGCACCCGCACCAGGACACGCGACACGCTCGAGCTCCTCGAGCTTCGCCTCGCTGAGCTTTCCCGCGTTGTGCGCGCCGACTGCTTCGAAGACGTCGCCGATCGTCACGTCACGGCCTTCGAACCGGCCGGGCATGATCGAGCCGCCGTAGAGCATCAACCCGGGAACGTCGAGGCGCGCGAGCGCCATCACGCAGCCGGGGATCGTCTTGTCGCAGCCCGAGATCGCGACGAGCGCGTCGAGCTGATGGCCGCGGACGACGAGCTCGATGCTGTCGGCGACGATCTCACGCGAGACGAGGGACGCCTTCATCCCTTCGGTGCCCATGGCGATGCCGTCGGAGACGGCGATCGTGTTGCACTCGACCGGCGTGCCACCCGCTTCACGGATGCCCTCCTTCACCCACTCGGCGATGTCGCGGAGGTGCATGGTGCAGGGCATGATCTCGATCCAGCTGTGCGCGACGCCGATGAGCGGCTTCGTGAAGTCGTCGTCCGTATATCCGGCGCCGCGCATCATCGCGCGCGCGGGCGCCCGGTTGGGGCCGTCGATCATGACCTGGCTGCGCGAGCGGGGCTCCGTGGTCATGCGACGGGCTGCGTGTCGAGACGCGGCGCCGACGAGCGCTCGCTGGCGTTCGGATGCAGGCGCGTGAACGCGTTCACGACGGCACGCAGCGATGCGGTGAGGACGCTCTCGTGCACGCCGACGCCCCAGCGGATCCTGGCCCCATCGCGGGTCCCGTCGCGCACCTCGACGTAGGCGACGGCGGCCGCCTCGGCACCAGCACCGACGGCGTGCTCGCTGAAGTCGAGGACCTCGAGGGCCAGTCCGAACTCCGCCCGCATGGCGTGCACGAGTGCCGCGACCGGGCCGTTGCCGGTCCCGCGGACCGTCCGGTCCTCGCCCGCGACGCGGAGGCGAGCGACGAGCGTCGTGCCCGCCTCGACCGTCGACGTCTCGTAGGTCACGAGCTCGATCGACGGATGCTCGGGCAGGTAGTCCAGCGAGAACGCCGCCCACATCTCGGCGGGCGAGATCTCGGTGCCGGTGTCCTCGGTGATC
>JBBQHN010000060.1:0-11841 GCA_038324015.1 Candidatus Limnocylindria bacterium
CGCTGCTCCGCCTGTTCCTGCGCCATTACGGCGTGATCGCGCGCGTGGCCGGCGTCATCCTGGTCGGCGTGGGACTCTGGGATCTCGCGAGCAACCTGCCGTTCGCGCTCCTCTACCTGGGCGCCTGACGACCGCAACCGCTCAGTCCCTCTGTAAGACCGCCGTTCGAGAAGCTGTGGGGCCAGACCCCGGCCGCACCGTGCCGCTGGTGATCTTGCAGGTAACGACCAGCTCGCCACGGATCGTCTCACGCACTGTGCAGCGCTCGACCACGCGGAGCAGCGCAGTCTCGAGTTCGTCCGTGATCGCATCCGGAATCGCGACGCGGAGCGCGACGGACGCCACCCGCGAATGGTCGGGTGCCCATACGAACTCTGACGTGACGGCGAGCTCGGCGTCGGCCAGCCCGTGCCGCGAGAGGAACCGCCTGGCGTAGAACGCCGCGCAGGCCGTGAGGCTCGCGACGAACAGCTCGGTGGGCGTCGGCCCAGCGTCGGCGCCGCCGGGCGGTGGCTGATCGACCACGAGCTCGTGGCTCCGGATCCTGATCCGGAAGCGATCGCCGGCCTCGTGCTGCACCGCGATGTGCGTCATCAGATGAACAGCGTCACGGCATCTTTGGCGTCGAGCATCGCGGTCATCGCGCCGGCCGGATCCTCGATCCCATCGATCAGGTCGGCCTTCGTGAGTCCCATCATGTCCATCGTCATCTGGCAGGGGATCAGCTTCACGCCGAGCTCGATCGCGCTCGCGAGCAGCTCAGCTGGGCTGGCGACCCGATGCTGCTTCGCGAGGATCTTCATCATCCCGGAGCCCGCACCGAACATCTGCATCTTCGACAGCTTCATGTGCCCAATGCCGCCGCGGTTCATGACCGACAGCATCTTCTGCATCCAGTTCGCGCCCGTCATCCGGCGCTCTTCGCGGACTAGCGGGAAGAGTCCCCAGAACGTGAAGAACACCGTCGTGGCCATGCCCGACGCGGCTGCGGTCGTCGCGAGGATGAGGGTCGGCCACACCTTGTCGAGGTCGCCGCTCCAGGCGAAGATCACCAGCTTCTCGTGCGCTGTGGACCGCTCAAGCGGCACCACTGGGACGATCTGCTCTGCGGGACGATCTTTGAGCTCGAGCATCGCGCTCACCTCTTCCTCAATACGAACCGGAACACGCCATCGACCGCGGTCGACTCCAGCAGGTCATTGCCGGTGGCCTTCGACCATGCGGCGAAGTCCTTCACCGAGCCGGGATCGGTGGCGATGACCTCGATCACGTCGCCGCTGGCGAGCGCCTTCATCGCCTTCGCCGTCTTCACGATCGGCATCGGGCACTGCAGACCCTTGACATCGAGCTGGTGGAGCTCTTCGACGATGCTGGCCATGACCGCCTCCTTCATCCGACCCGCCCCTGCGGGACGGTGTGCCAGTACAGCCGGTTGAACATCCACTTCGCCGCGTGCCAGACCATCGCCGGCCGAGGCGGGACCGGGGGATGCGCGTAGTCGAACCGGAGCGTCGTCGCGCGGCGCCCGCCGGTCTCGAGGAAGCACATCACGCGGCCTTCGTACGTCGCCTTCGGCTCGATGCCCTTGATGAGCGAGACGATCCGGCTCGCCACGATCGGCGCCTGGAAGTGCGCCGTCGAGCCGCTCTTGGAGATCGGCAGGTCGGTCGCGTCGCCGATGGTGAAGATGCGGTCGTAGCGCTTGTGCTGGAGGGTGTTGCGGTCGGTCGGGACCCAGCCGCCCTCGTCCCCGAGACCGGATGCGTCGATGACCGCCTGCCCGCGGTGCGGCGGGACAAGCACGAGCAGGTCGTACGCCGCCTCGTCGCCTTCGATCGATGACACGGTCCCCTTGATCGGGTCGACCGACTCGACGTTGAAGAACGTGGACAGCTTGATCCCGCGCTTTTCCATGATCGGCTGGACGAGCGTGGATGCCGACTCGATCGTGAAGCATCGGTTGAGCGGGGAAAGGAGGGTCACCTCGCTCTGTTGGCGCAGCCCACGGTCGCGTAGCTGTTCCTCAAGCATGAGGGTGAACTCGACGGGCGCCGGTGGGCACTTGTAGGGAATGCCGGCGATACCGATGAGCACACGGCCACCCTTGAACCGGCGCAGCTCCTCGCGCAGGCGCATCGCGCCGGTCAGCGAGTAGAACTCCTGGCCAGCGCCGACGAAGCCCGGTACGCGCTCCGGCAGCGTCCGTGAGCCCGTCGCGAGCACGAGGTAGTCGTAGTCGAGGCTGCCGCCGCTCGCGAACGTCACGGTCCGTTTTTCCGGGTCGATCCGCTCGGCCGTCTCGATCACGAGATCGACCCGCTTGTCGAGCAGGTTCCGCTCGTCACGGCCCAGCCAGCGGCCGTTGGCCTGACCGAGCGCGACGTAGAGGAATCCTGGCTGGTACGCGTGCATGCCGGTCGGGTCGACGACGGTGACCGTCGCGGCGTGTCCGACGCGATCGACAAGGAGGTTCGCTGCGAGCGTCCCGCCGACGCCGCCGCCGAGGATCACGATCTTGGAGTTCATCAGTGGGACTTCCGGACGATGAAGGTCACGTAGCCCTCGCCGGGTACGGCGTCGACGAGCTCGTGCTTCGCTTTCGCCGTCCACGCCGGGATGTCCGTCTTCGACCCAGCGTCGCTGGAGAGCACCGCCAAGGTGTCGCCGATGGTGCCAGCACGGATCGAGCCGATGAGGGTCATCAACGGTCCCGGGCAGGCCATGCCGCGAGCGTCGATTGTCTTCGTGATCGAGATGGAAGGTTGGGTGAGCGTCATCGCAGAACTCCTTAGATGAATGTGATCGGGCCGGTCGTCGCGTCCAACATGAACGCGGCGACGCCCTCGATGTCGTCGACCAACGGATCGAGGTCCGCTGTGGTGATGTCGAAGAGCTCCATCGACAGCGCGCAGGCGTGGATCTTCACATCGCCGATGTCCTTGGCTTGCCGGAAGAGCTCGCTCCAGTGGCGCTGCCCCGTCTGGCTTGTCCGAACAAGGACGGTGCCGGCTGGTCCGGCCTCGGGGGCCGCGCCATGCCACAACGCGATCTTCCCGCGGCGGAACGCGTCCAGGGCCCAGTACTGAAGGAACACGTTCACCGGCCGCCCCATTGCGGCGGCACCGGTCGCGAGGACCGCGGCGGCCCCGAGACGGTCATCCGTGCCAGAGAAGAGGATCAGGGACAGCGGGGCCTCTTGCTCGATCATGTGTTCCTCCGTACCGAGTGTCGTCACCGCGCCCCGGCAGGAAGAGAGTCGACCGGCACCATTTGATTGAGCCATTCGGCCGTGTCGTTGCGTAGCCACACACCGCACGCTTCCAACCGATGGCAATGACCCTGCAGATGCTCGACGAGGCAGCTCGCCGATTCGCGCTGCTGGGTGATCCCACACGTTTCCGGATCCTCCACGTCGTGATGGAGGGAGAGCGCTCCGTTGGCGCGATCGCCGATGCGGCCGGCGTCACGCGGTTCAACGCCTCGGCCCATCTCAACCGCCTCGCCGATGCCGGGCTGGTCGCTCGGCGGCGTGAAGGCACGACCGTGATCTACCGCCTTGCCGAAGAGAGCCTTCCCGGGATCTGCCAGGCGATGTGCGTGTCGCTTCGGGCCCCGGCCGGCGACCTGCTGACGCGCTAGCGACCATCCCCCCCCCGCGGTGCGGTCCTCCGCGGGTCCTCCGCCGGCCATTCACACGCGCCGCACAACTCCAGGTCACGCTTGCCACGGCAGCGCGCAAGGAGAGATGTGATGAACGCGATCTACGCCGACCGGTACGGAGCGCCTCAGGACGTTCTCCGCATCAAAGAGGTCGACAAGCCCGTGCCCGACGACGATCAGGTGCTAGTTCGCGTGCGCGCGACATCCGTGAATCGCGGCGACTACTACCAGCTCACCGGCCGGCCGCTGTTCCTCCGCGCGATGATGGGACTCCGCCTCCCATCCGGCACCATTCCTGGCGCCGATCTGGCCGGCGAGGTGGAAGCGGTCGGGAAGAATGTCACGCAGCTCCAGCCGGGTGACGCCGTCTGCGGTGCGCGGCGCGGCGCCACCGCCGAATACGTGTGTGCGAAGGAGACCGCGTTCGTCCGGAAGCCGGCTGACGTCACGTTCGAGCAAGCCGCGGCCGTACCGGTAGCCGCGACGACCGCGCTGCAGGGTCTGCGCGACAAGGGGCGGCTCCAGGCGGGACAGCGCGTCCTGATCAACGGGGCGTCGGGCGGCGTAGGGACGTTCGCCGTGCAGATCGCCAAGGCCCTCGGCGCGGACGTAACGGCCGTCTGCCACACCCGCAACGTCGAGCTGGTGCGCGGCCTCGGCGCCCACCACGTCATCGACTACACGAAAGAAGATTTCAGCAAGCGCGGCGAGCGCTACGACCTCGTCCTCGACATCGCGGGGAGCCACTCCCTGGCGGCGACGCATCGGGTGCTGACGGCGGCCGGGTTACACGTGCTGATCGGCGGGCCGCTGCCCGGCATTCTGATCCGCGCGGGCTGGACCAAGCTGACAAAGGGCAAGCGGACCATCTTCTTCGTCGCCCAGATGAACCAGCCCGACCTGATCGTTCTGCGCGACATGCTCGCAAGCGGTTCACTGCGCCCCGCCATCGACCGGTGTTTCCCCATGAGCGAGGCGGGTGCCGCATACGCCTATATGGGCACCGGACACGCGCGCGGGAAGATCGTCATCACCATCTGACCTGACCTGTGCGACGATTGCCTGCATGGGACGGAAGAAGAAGATCGGTTTCGCTGACCTGCAGGGCACCCGGGCCGAGCTGGCGAGCGGTGGCCTGAAATGCCCGGAGTGCAACCGGGTCGTGTCCGATACGGATGAGATGAAGCTCGTCCCGACGCTGGGGCAGAAGAGCGAATCCTCGCTCGCGACGCTGAACTGCCCGCGCTGCCGGACCATGATCAGCATCCGGTTCATCGCCGCAGCCTCCTAGGGCTGCGGCGGCGTCCGCCGGCGGCCTCAGCTAGGCCGCGTTCACGTCCCGCAACGCGCTGCGCATCCGTTCGTCGGCAAGCCGTTCAGCCTCGCTCCACCACCCCGCGAGCCGCTGCTCCTGCTCACGTAGGCGCTCTCCGAGCTGCTGCTCGAAGTCGTTCAGCTGACGCATGAGCCGGTCACCGAACTGCTGCTCTTCGGCGGCCAGATCGCCGGTGACGCGCTTCCGCTCGGCGACGGCCCACTGGTCGAGGTCGGCGAGGGCTACCTGACGGCGCTCGCGGAGCTGCTCGAGCTCCGCGGCTATCGCGGCGTCGAGCCGCTCGGCGAAGAGTCGTTGCTGCTCGGCAGCCTGTTCCTCGCTGCGCCGGTCGAGCTCCTGGTATCGCTTGGCGAGGGCCTCGCGCTCGAGCTCCTCCATGAGGGTCAGCCGCTCGGACCCCGAAAGCGTTCGGGCATCGGGCATCTCCCGTATTGGTTCGGCGGCGGGCGTCGCGGTCACGACCTCTTCGTCCTCGACGAACTCCGTGGCGGGCGTCGCGGTCACGACCTCTTCGTCCTCGACGAACGCGGCAGCGGCCGGAGCCGGTCGGACCGCTCGGAGGCGGGTCGGGCGCCAGGTCTCGTCGTCGGTGATCACGTCTCGAAGTCTGACGTGGCTCCGCTGCCCGGTCGTCACCCATTGGGGGGTGTGCCGGTATCGGATGGTCCTGGGACCTCATGCCGGTGGACCCGGGCGCTCACCGCGCGCCCACGACCCCGACCTTCGGACAGAGATCGTTCAGCGGGCACTGCGAGCAGATGGGACGGAGCGCGACGCACACGTGGCGGCCATGCCGGATGAGGTTCATGTGGGTCTCGTACATCTCGTCGGGCCGCAGCGCCGCCTGCAGCAGCTCCTGGGTCTGCGCTGCGCTCGTCTTCGGGGGGACGAGACCAAGCCGGATCGCGACCCGGTGAACGTGCGTGTCGACGGGGAAGTACGGCCGGTCGAGCGAGAAGAGGAGCACACAGGCGGCGGTCTTCGGACCGACGCCGGGCAGCGCGACCAGGAGCTCGTACAGCCGGTCGTGCCGGATCCGCCGGAGCGCGCGCTCGTCGAGCGTGATGCCGCGATCACGCAGCGCCCGCAGCACGGCTCGGATCCGCGGCGCCTTCGTCGGCGCGAGCCCACCACTCCGGATCGCGCGCTCGACGACGGGGATCGGGGCATCCGCGACGTCGTCCCACGTGGGCAATACGCGCCGGAGATCGGCGTAGGCGCGATCGCGGTTCATGTCGTTCGTGTTCTGCGAGAGGATCGTCAGCACGAGCTCATCCAGTGGCGGGAGCCGACGCGGCGCAGGCGGGGCGCCGTACGCGCGGCGCAGCCGGCGGGCGATCTGACGAAGGCGCGCGCGCATGGTGAGCACGCGTGCAGTCTGCCCGGAATGGGGACGTCGGCGCGCGGCTCGGTTCGGGCGACTACGCGGGCAACGGTCTGGCTGGAGCCGCAACGATGGGCAGCGTGAAGGTGAAGGTGCTGCCAGCCCCAAGCCGGCTCTCGACCCAGATCCGGCCGCCGTGGAGCTCCACGAATCGCTTCGCGAGCGCGAGACCAAGTCCAGTTCCCTCTTGCGCGGATCGTCCCTCGCCCGCTTGTTCGAACTCTTCGAAGATCCGCGCCTGATCGGCCGGCTCGATACCCACTCCCGTATCCGTCACCGACACGACGATCTCGCCGTCGCGCGCAGTGGCGGTGGCGACGACCCGACCACCGGCAGGGGTGAATTTCACCGCGTTGCTCAGCAGGTTCACGATCACCTGCTTCACCTTGCGTCCGTCGGCGGAGACCGGCGGCAGGTCCGGTGCGACCTCCGACGCGAGCGACACGCCGTGCGTTGTGGCACGCTCGCGTAGCAGCGTCATGCTCGCGGTGATCGCATCGGCGATCGACACCGGACCGATCTCGAGGTCCATCCGGCCTGCCTCGACCTTGCTGATATCGAGGATGTCGTTGATGAGCGAAAGTTGATGCCGGCCCGAATCAAGGATGTCACGCTGGTACTCCGCCTGCTTTTCGTTCAGCGCGCCGAACATCCCCGCGAGGAGTACCTCGGAGAATCCGATGATCGCGTTGAGCGGCGTCCGGAGCTCATGGCTCATGTTGGCGAGGAACTCGCTCTTGTGACGATTCGCGACCTCGACTTCCCTGCTCTTGCCCTCGAGCTGGACGAACGCGGCCGAGAGCATGGCCCGCTGGCGGAGGGACGCTGCCGCGATCCGGGCGAAGACGAAGCTCCCCGCGAGCAGGAGCCCGACCAGGGCGAGGCGGAGGGCCCGCTGTTCGGCGAGGACACCCGCGGTCTCGGACTCGATCCCGCCGGGTGTCTGGACGGCGACAACCGCCCAACGCAGGCCGCCGCCGAGATCGACCGGCGCCGAGTTAAGGAGCTTGACCGCTCCGGTCGCCGGATCCCGAAGCGCGCCCGCCACGCGCTTCCCGGTCAGCATCTCCCGCACGATTGGATCGCCGCCCAGGTCGGCGGGCTGCGCACCCTCCATTGCCGCGCGGCCGACGAGATGCCCGCCGCCGTCCACGATGTAGAGGTCTTCGAATGGCCCAAGCTGCGGCCGCAACGCCCGGGCGAGGTCATCTCCACGGATCTCTCCGATAAGCACGCCGGCGACCGGCGCGTTGTTGTAGCTCGTGATGGGAGCCGCGATGACGACGGGGCTATCGAGCGTCAGCGGCTCGCTCCGGACACCGATGACGGACGACGTGCCGGCGCGCGCCAGCTGAAAGTAGTCACGGTCCGCGACGGTCTCGACGGAGGGAGCCGCCGTTACTCCGGCGAAACCGTACGCCGGGGTGACCGTTAGCAGGACCGTCCCGGTCACGTCGGCGACATCGATCGCCGCCAGGTCGGTCAAGCTGCCGCCGTACTCCGGCTGCGAGAGCGCGAGCGCCGCTTCGCTTCGATCTCTGAGCTGGACAGCCAATCTCAGAGCGTCGCGATGGCCAAGGCTCTCAAGCTGCTGCCGCGAAATGGAGACCCGAAGTTCGATCCCCGCCGCACCCCGGTCGGCGGCTTGCGCGCCGAGCTCGAGCCGCTCGATCCGAAGTCGCCGCTGCATGTCGGAGGCGGAGAACTCGCCCAGGAGGAGGATCGGAGCGACGACGACCAGCGCCACGACCGTGACGAACGCCCAGGGGTTCGAGACGAGCCACTCTGCTCCGCGCTGGATGTCCCGCCGCATCGAGACGCCCCACTTCCGCGACCTGTCGAGGGCGCGCGCCGATGGTACTCGCGGGTACGACCCTGAAATGCACCTGCGGCACGAGACGAGTTGACCTTTGGATGATCTGACGAGAGAGCGCGCAGGTGACCGTCGACCGGCTAGATGAGCCCAAGCAGATGCCAGTACGGCAACGACAGCGCGAGCCCCGCAAGCGCGATGAGCGCGTATGCGATCGCCATGCGCCGGCCCTGCGCGTGGGTGTACAGACGCCCGTGCGTCGCGCCATAGGCGACGAGGTATTCGGGAGATTGAGCGGGAACATGCCAGCTGAGGCCGAGTGCCAGGATCGCGATCACCACGAGCCAGGGGTGGATGCCGATTGGCGTCGCGACCGGTATCAGCCCGAGGCAAAGAAGCAGGATGGCCTGGTCCGCGGCCAGGACCGTCCGCACGGCGATGGTCAGGACGCCGGCCAGCAGCACGAAGCCCGCGCCGCCGATCCCGATCTGCGCCAGGAACGCCGCGGTACTGTCGCCGGCGATGCGATCCAGGCGAAGACCTTGGGCAAGATCCGCTGCCGTGAGCGCGACGCCGTAGAACACAAGGTAGTCCCAGTCGAGCTTCGCGAGATCCGACGCGCCGGCCACGACCATCACCGCCACGAAGGCGACGAGCGCGACAAGGCCCGGCGCGATCAGGAAGCGGGGACCGATGACCCATCCGGCGAGCATCGACACGATGATCGCGAGGATCGCCATCTCGCGGCGGGTCATCGGACCGAGGATCGCGCGTTGGAGCCGGAGCGGCGCTCGCGTCGCTGCGGGCAGGGGCCCGGCGGGATTGAGGAAGCGCAACGCCAGGTACGAGCCGACCGCAACGATCGCGCCGAGGGGCGCCGCCGCAAGGAACCACTGGATCCACGTGAACTGGAGCTGAGCCGGCAGCGGCATGAGGCTCCAGGCGAGGAGGCAGACCGGTGAGCCGTTCAGGAAGAGGAAGATGAACGGACCCGAGCCGACCCATGCGGAAAGCCCGAGCCGTGCGCTCGCGGGACTCCGTTCCTTCAAGTGCAGCGCGTCGGCAGCGCTCTCCGCGAGAGGTCCGGAGATCGCGGCGCGGGCCATCGCGAGCGGGAGCAGCGGCGTGAGCACGATCCCGGTCGCGATGAACGCGGCCGATTGCCACCCCAGGCTCGCCGGTACCCGTTCGATCAGGAGGAGTCCTACGCGCATGAGGAGCCCCGAGCGGGCCACGATGGCGGCCAGACCGAGGACCGAGACGACGAACACCCAGTTCAACGACGCGAATCCGCCGAGTGTCTTGTAGTCGGGCGCCACCCCGATGACGATCCACGAGACGACCAGCCCCAGCGAGACCACGACGTTTGGCACCGGCTCGGTGATCCAGAGCGCGACCGCCGCCAGGAGGAGCAGCGTGAATCGCCATTGCGCGAGGTCGAAGGCCGTGAAGGCCGCGATGACCAGACCGGCCGCGACGAGCAGGCCGATCACCTTGGTCACCTGATGGCGCTCGATCCGGGGGCCATTGACGCGCGTGAGCGCGGGTAGTGGCGCGCCCTCGTCGGGTGCCGCGGCGTCGAGGCCCCGGCGCAGCCGTCGCGCGAGCGTCGTGGCGACCGCCTTGGCGGCGGGTGCGTCCTGCGCAAGGAGCTCGAGGAAGCGATCCCGCTCGAGCTGCAGGAGCTCGCCATCGCTCTCGGCGCGGATCGTGGCCGATCGGGGTTCGTCCACCAGCAACGCGAGCTCACCCACATAGTGACCCGGACCGATCGTGTTGACGCGTCGTTCGCCGGCGCCCTGCCCGGTGAACACCCCGAACCGGCCCCGCACGACGATGTAGAGCGTGTTGCCGATGTCGCCTTCGGCGCAGATGACCTGACCGTCGCTGACCGGCAGCGGCGACATGTAGCCGGCGAGCCGGGCAAGGGCGACGCGATCGAGCCCCGAAGTCAGGTCGATGCTGCGAAGCCGGTCGCTCCGCTCGTCGTCGACGGTCGTCATGCGCCGCGATGCTAGTCCGGAATGACAGGTATCCAATGCTTGTTCCCGTAGAGTGAGTTCATGGCGACCGACCCCTTCGAGACCGAAGCGCTCTCTTTCCTTGACACGCTGTACCGGACGGGCCTCCGAATGACCCGGTCCGAGGCCGAGGCCGAGGACCTCGTGCAGGAGACCTACATCAAGGCCTTCCGCCACCGCGACCAGTTCACGACCGGGACCAACCTCAAGGCTTGGCTGTTCCGGATCCTGACGAACACCTTCATCAACCAGTACCGCCGCAAGGCGGCACGCCCGGAGACGACCGAGCTCGGCGACGTCGATGAGTCGATCCTGTATCGCCACATGCGCGACGTCAGCCCCGGATCAGCGTCACCGGATCCCGAGGCCGCCCTCATCGACGGCACCCTGTCGAGCGAGGTCAAGGAGGCACTCGAGGCGCTCCCGGAGAAGTTCCGGACGACGGTCCTCCTCAATGTCGAAGGCTTCTCCTACAAGGAGATCGCTCAGATGCTCGACATCCCGATCGGGACGGTCATGAGCCGACTTCACCGCGGCCGGAAGTTCCTGCAGAAGCGCCTCTACGACGTCGCGCGCGACCGTGGCATCGTCGCCGTGCGCGCGATGCCGCGGCCGGCGAAGTAGGAGGGAGCGATGGACTGCAACGGCTGCCTCGAGCGTCTCTACCCGTACCTCGACCGCGAACTGTCGCCCGTCGAGGTCACCGAGGTGCGCTCGCACCTCGACGAGTGCGGCGGCTGCGAGGACAACTTCGTGATCGAGGAGCGCTTTCTGGCGCGCGTTCGCGACTGCTGCACCGGCGAACAGGCGGACAAGGCACCGACGGAGCTGCGGATGCGGATCGTGACCCGACTCCGGATGGAGCACGACGCGTCCCGCTAGCTATTGACATATCGCGTGTGGATGTGTCTAGATAGGTTCATTCGTGGCCAGAAGGGGGTGATCTCCAATGCCAGCGAAGAAGAAGGCCGCCAAGAAGACGGCGAAGAAGTCCGCCAAGAAGAAGAAGTAGTTATTGCAGTCATAGCGACGGCGTAAGTCGTCGCTCTTCATTGACGCGAACGATCCGGCACCTTTCGCGATCTCGCCGATCCGCTCTAGGCCTGAGCGGATCGGTTTCTTTTTACCCGATTACGCTGTGCGGCGATGCGCGAACGCACGCTGCCCGAGCTGGATGCGCGAGCGGTCGCCGCCGGGATCGCGCTCACGATTTTGGTAGCAGTCGGCGCGGCGATCCTCGGTTTTCCGCCCAT
The DNA here is from genome assembly GCA_038324015.1 of Candidatus Limnocylindria bacterium. Classification (GTDB taxonomy): domain Bacteria; phylum Chloroflexota; class Limnocylindria; order P2-11E; family P2-11E; genus UBA4735. Next base: position 11,468 of record JBBQHN010000060.1, read on the forward strand.
TTCCTCGCTGATCGGCGTTGCCGCGGGGGCCTACGTGGCGGGACGCATGGCAGGTCGCGATGGCCTCGTCCACGGTGCCGCGATCGGCGTGCTCTCGATCATCGTTGCGTCGATCGCAGCGAGCGCCGGCAACTCGAACGTGACGAACGTCCTCGCCGACACGCTCACGATCATCGTCAGCGACGTCCTGTTGCTGTCCGTTTCGTCGGCGTCCGGATGGCTCGCGACGCGGACCTAGGAGGCTGCGGAAATAGTCGCCGAGAAGACTTGCGTGCCGCATCCTCTTTTGGTATCATCGGCTGAGGGGAGCGCCACTTCGGCACGAGGAGGCGCGAGATGCGTGGCGACGATTTCAAGCAGGCCGGGATGTGGAG
>JBBQHN010000061.1:0-11548 GCA_038324015.1 Candidatus Limnocylindria bacterium
GTGGCGGGCGCGGTGATCAGCGCGTCGCACAACCCGGCGCCCGACAACGGCATCAAGTTCTTCGATCACGCGGGCCTCAAGCTGCCCGACGCGACCGAGGACCGGATCGAGCAGGCGATGGCCGACGACAGCGCGCTGCCGCGGCCGACCGAGGGTGGGATCGGGCTCATCGGCGACGTCCGCGGGCTCGTGAAGCGGTATGAGGACTTCCTCGGCACCATCGCGCCGGAGCTCGGTGGCATCCGCGTCGTCCTCGACTGCGCGAACGGAGCGACATACCGGGTCGCGCCGGCGGTGTTCGCACGTGCCGGCGCCGACGTGCTGACGCTGATCGACACGCCGGATGGCGCGAACATCCACCTCGGCTGCGGTGCGACCGCGCCGGCCGCCCTGCAGAAAGCAGTCGTCCTGCACAAAGCCGATGTTGGCTTCGCTTTCGACGGCGACGGCGACCGGGTCATGACCGTCGACTCGACCGGGACCGTCCTCGACGGGGACTTCGTGCTCGCGCTCGCCGCGCGGCACTTCGCGAAGCATGGGAAGCTCGATCCGAAGATCGTCGTCGGCACGGTGATGACGAACGGCGGCCTCGAGGCGACGCTTGCGCGCGACGGCATCGGGCTTGTGCGCACCCAGGTGGGGGACCGGTATGTCTGGGAGGAGTTGGACAAGCGGAAGGCGCAGTTCGGCGGCGAACCGTCGGGCCATGTGATCTTCCGCGAGTACGCCACCACCGGCGACGGCATTCTCGCGGCGCTCGAGGTGCTCAGGCTCATGCGGCTCGAGGGCCGGTCGCTCAGCGAGCTGGCGGGCGACGTGGAGCGTTGGCCGCAGATCACCAAGAACGTGAAGGCGCCGCGCCGCCGCGAATGGAAAGAGGTCACGCGCTTCTCGACCGCCGTGCGCGACGCGGAGAAGGAGCTCGGGAGCGCCGGGCGCCTTGTTGTGCGCCCGTCAGGCACCGAGCCGGTGCTCCGGATCACGGTGGAGGCGCGCGACGACGCGACCGCGAAGCGCATCGTCGAATCGCTCGCCGCCGAGGCGACGGAGGCACTGGCCTAAACGGATGTGCGGGATCGTCGGGTACACCGGACCACGGCAAGCGCTGCCACTCCTCATGAGCGGATTGCGCCGCCTCGAGTACCGCGGGTACGACTCGGCGGGTGTCGCGATCGAGCGCGGCCACACCCTTGGGGTGCGTCGGGCGGAGGGCAAGCTCGACAACCTCGCCTCCGTCGTCGCGGCGCGACCCATCGAAGGTGGCACCGGCATCGGGCACACCCGCTGGGCGACACACGGACGGCCGACCGAGGCGAACGCGCACCCGCACGTCGATTGCACCGGCCTGACGGCCGTCATCCACAACGGGATCATCGAGAACTTCCAGGAGCTGAAAGCGCCGCTGGTCGCGGCCGGCCACACGTTCACCTCTGAAACCGACACCGAGGTCGTCGTGCACCTGCTCGAGGACGAGCTGAAGACCGGCGCGTCGCTCGAGGACGCGGCGCTCGCCGTGCTCCCGCGCCTCGAGGGTGCAGCGGCGCTGTCGTTCCTGTCGGCCAAGGATCCCGGGACGATCGTTGCCGCCCGGATCAGCAACGCCGGCGGCGTCATCGTCGGTCACGGGAAGGGCGAGAACTTCGTCGCCTCCGACATGACGGCGCTGATCGAGCACACTCGGGAGATGAGCTTCCTCGAGGCGGGGGATCTCGCGATCGTGAGCCCGACCGAGGTGCGCTTCCGCCGTATCGCAGACGGCGCAGCCGTCGATCGGCCCGCGCGCACGATCGATCTCGACCCGATCGCCGCAGCGAAGTCTGGCTACAAGCACTTCATGCTCAAAGAGATCTTCGAACAGCCGCGCGCCATCTCCGACACGCTCCTCGGGCGTGTCGACCGAGCGAGCGGCCTGGTCATCTTCGACAAGGACCTCAAGCTGGACGACGCCTACGTGAAGGCGCTCCCGCGTATCACGTTCGTCGCCTGCGGCACCGCGTACCACGCGGCGCTGATCGGGAAATACCTCATCGAGCGTCTCGCCCGCATCCCCTGCGACGTCGAGATCGGCTCCGAGTACCGGTATCGCGACCCGGTGGTGTCGAAAGGCCAGCTCGCCATCGCGGTGACCCAGTCCGGCGAGACCGCCGACACCCTTGCGGCGATGGAGGAGGCCAAGAAGCGCGGCGCGAGGCTCCTCACGTTCGTCAACGTGGTCGGCAGCGAGGCGAGCCGTGTCTCGGACGACGTCATCTATCTCCACACCGGCCCCGAGATCAGCGTCGCGTCGACGAAGGCCTACACCGCGATGGTCGTCGACCTGTACCTGTTCGCCATCTATCTCGCGCAGCGTCGCGGCACGATCGAGCCTCCCGTTGCGGCGAAGCTGCTCGCCGAGGCGTTCCACCTGCCCACGCTCATGGATGCGGTGCTCAGCGAGGAGCCGAAGCTGAAGGCGCTCGCGTATCGCTATCACACAGCGACCAACTTCCTGCACCTCGGCCGCGGCGTGAACTATCCGACTGCCCTCGAAGGTGCGCTGAAGCTGAAGGAGCTCAGCTACATCCACGCCGAGGGCACCGCGGCGGGTGAGATGAAGCACGGGACGAACGCCCTTATCGACAAGGATCTGCCGGTGGTGGCCATCGCGCTCAAGGATTCCGTCTACAAGAAGATGCTGTCGAACATCCAGGAGGTCCGCGCGCGCGCTGGCGTGGTCATCGCCCTCGCCACCGACGGCGACCTGGAGATCGAGCGCCACGCGGACGAGATCATCCGGATCCCGGCCACCAACGAGCTCCTGTCGCCGGCGCTCGCGGTCGTCCCGCTCCAACTCCTCGCGTATCACATCGCCGACCGTCGCGGCAACGATGTCGACCAACCACGGAACCTCGCGAAAGCGGTGACCGTTGAGTAGCGGGACCAATGAAATTGGGATCGACATCATCGAGACGGTGCGCATCAAAGGCGTGCTCGATCGTCACGACGACCGGTTCCTCCGGCGCGTGTACACCGAATGGGAGCGCGCGTACTGCCGCCGAAACGTCCTGCACCTCTCAGGCCGCTGGGCCGCGAAGGAAGCGGTGTCGAAGGTGCTCGGGCTCGGGATCCGCGGCGTCGGCTGGCGGGAGATCGAGATCCGCCGCACGCCGCTCGGGCAGCCGATCGTCACCCTTCACGGTCGGGCCGAAGAGCGCCGCCGTGCCCTGGGCCTCTCGGCGCCGCTCGCGGTGAGCATCTCGCACATCCGCGATCTCGCGGTCGCCGTTGCGGTGGGCACCCGGGCGGGGTCCGCGACCTGAGCGCCGCGACAGACGTCCAACCCGTCCCGCTCGACGCCCGCGTCGTGCGGGCCGTCCTCAAGCCGCTCCCGCCCGGCGCGGGCAAGGAGCAGCGCGGGCGCGTCCTGGTCGTCGGCGGATCGCTCCGCTATCCCGGCGCGCTCATCCTCGCCGCACGCGCGGCCGCCCGGAGCGGCGCCGGCGTCGTCACGGTCGCGACCGCGCGCTCCGTCGCCGACGCGATCGCCGCGAGCGATCCGAACCTGACGTTCTTTCCGCTCGCCGAGGCCGCGCCTGGCGTCGTCGCGACCGCCGCCGCGGCGCAGCTCACCACCGTGTTCGGCGAGAAGATCAAGGCGATGCTCATCGGTCCGGGTCTGTCTCATGGCGTCGGCACCGACGAGTTCGTCGTCGCCGTGCTACGTAATGCGAAGGGTGTTCCGACCGTCGTGGATGCGGACGGATTGAACGCGCTCGCGCGGACCGAGGACTGGACCGCGCTGATCCCACCGAAGTGCATCCTGACGCCGCACGACGGCGAGGCCGCTCGTCTCGCGGGCCGCGTGGTGCCTGCGGGCAGCGGCAGGATCGCGTTCGCCGAGCGGCACGCGCGCGAGTGGGGCGCGGTCGTCGCGCTCAAAGGCGCGGTCACCGTCGTCACCGACGGAAAGCGCACGTTCGTGCTCGATCAGCCGAACCCGACGCTCGGCGTCGGCGGTTCGGGTGACGTGCTCGGCGGCGCGATCGCGGCGCTCCTCGCGCGCGGACTCGCGCCGCTCGCGGCCGCATGCGCCGGTGTCTGGGTGCACGGCCGCGCGGGTGCACTCCTCGCAAGCGAGATCGGCGAGAGCGGTGCACTCGCGACCGACATCGTGGATGCCCTGCCCCGCGCGCTCCGTCAGGTCCTCGGCGCGACGTGATGCCGATCGTCCGCACGACGGTCGCCGACATCGATCTCGACGCCGTCGCCGCGAACACTCGCGCCGTTCGCTCTCGCGCCGGCGTCGATGTCATTGCGGTCGTGAAGGCCGACGCGTACGGCCATGGCGCGGAGGCGGTCGCGGAGACGGCGATGCTGGCGGGCGCTTCCGCGCTCGCGGTCGCGACGATCGAGGAGGCGGTGGTCCTGCGCCGGACGCGCCCGGACGACGCGATCCTCGTGCTGCTCGGCACACAGTCGCAGACCGAGCGCGACGCCGCGGTCGCGAACGGGCTATCGGTCACGGTGTGGGACGTGGAGAGCGCGGCCGCGCTGGGCGAGGCCGCGCGCGCTGCCGGAACGCACGTGCGGGTGCACTTCAAGGTGGATACCGGCCTCACGCGGCTCGGGGCGCCGCTCGGGCTCGCAGCGCAGCGGTACAACGCGATCGGGAAGATCGCGGGCGTCCGGATCGAGGGGCTGTTCACGCACCTCGCGCGGGCGGACGAGGCCGATCTGCTCACGACGACCCGGCAGCTGGATCGGTTCGACGAGCTGCTCGATGCGATCGCGGCGCCGCGGTGGGTACACACCAGCGCGACCGGCGGTGTGGCGAGCCTCGCGACCCGGCCGCGCATCACGGCGGTGCGCCCGGGCCTGGCGCTCTACGGGCTCCACGCCGCGCCGCATCTGGCGGAGCGACTACCACTACGACCCGCCCTGACCTGGAGGTCGCGGGTCCATCGCGTCGCCGACGTGGCGGCAGGGACAGGGGTCTCGTACGGGCACGAGTACCGCCTCGCACGTGCTGGCCGGATCGCCACTGTCCCGGTCGGATACGGCGACGGGCTCGCTCGGGCCGCCGGCCAAAGTGCGAGGCTTCTCATCAACGGCGCGGCGGTCCCGATCGCCGGGCGCGTCGCCATGGACCACGTGATGCTGGACGTCACGGACATGGGCGGCGTGCGGGAAGGCGACGAGGTGGTGGTGATCGGTACGCAACGGGGTGCGACGGTGACGGCCGAGGACCTCGCCCGGTCCTGCGGCACGATCAACTACGAGGTCGTGACCGCCATCCGCTCGCGCGTTCCACGCCGCTACTACCGCGGCGGAGCGCTTGTCGCCACCAAGACCATCGCCGGCGGCTACGAGCCATCCTGATGCGCCCGCGCCTCGCGCTCGTTGGGCTGCTCGTCGTGGTCATCACGGGCGCCTGCGTCGCCACGCCCGATCAGACCGCCAAGCCCAGCCCGGCGGTCCAGGACATGACGGCGGCGCTCGCGAAGAACCCACTGCCGGTCGCCGACCTCTTCGATCTCACCCGCCGGCTCAAAGGCCGGGACGGCCTGCCCGCGATCCCGTTCACCCCGGCGCGCCAGAGCCCGCCGAGCGAGTCCGTCGGCTCGACCGCCGAGTTCTGGACCTATGACTTCGCTGCGAAGAAGAACGTCAAGGTGTCCGCCACGCTCAAGGTCCTGACCGACCACTCGAAGTGGTGGGTCGAGAACGGTGTCACCATCGACGCCGTCGCGCTGGCGACGACCGCCACCACGTTCGAGACGAAGATCTACCCCGCGGACCGCGCTGCGTATGGCTCCGAGTGGACCCCCGGCATCGATGCGGATCCGCGGGTGGACATCCTCTTCGCACGGATCCCCGGGCGCGCGGCGGGCTACTTTTCGTCGTCGGATGAGTTCCCGATCTGGGTCAACCAGTTCTCCGCCGAGCGCGAGATGATCTACGTGAACGCGTCGGCGCCGCGTCTTGGGACGGATTACTTCTACAGCGTCCTCGCGCACGAGTTCTGCCACATGATCCAGTTCAACAAGCGGGTCCGGTCGATCGTCTGGTTCAACGAGGGACACGCCCAGCTTTGCGAGCGGTTCGTCGGGTACAGCGGCGGCTTCGACCAGCAGTTCCTGCGGCAGCCTGACACCCAGCTCAACGACTGGAGCGACCTCGACAAGGACGCCACGCTTCACTACGGCGCGGCCCTGCTGTTCCTCGAGTTCCTGCGCGAGCATGCCGGTGGTGACGAGCTCATCAACGCGCTCATGACGCACGGGGTCGACACGCCCCTGGACGTGGACGCCGTCCTCAAGGCCCGGGGCCAGCCCGGGATGGATGAGCAGATCGCGGACTTCGTCGCTGCGAACGCGCTCATCGGGTCCAGCCCGGACGCGAAGTACGCGTACGCCTCGACCCGCCTGACCGCGGCCGCGCCGACGTCGCAAGATCGCGTGACCGTCGGCAGCGAGATCAAGACGACCGTCCACGAGTACGCGGCGCGCTACTTCGCGCTGCCGCAATCCCCGGTACATCTGAAGTTCACCGGCCAGGCCACGCAACGGATCATCCCGACCGACGCGCACTCGGGGCGATCGATGTGGTGGTCCGATCGCGTGGACGGGCTGGACTCGACGCTCACGCGTGACGTCGACCTCAGCTCGGTCCAGAAGGCCACGCTCTCCTTCTGGAGCTGGTACGAGATCGAGCCGGACTTCGACTACGGGTACGTTTCTGTGTCGACGGATGGCGGAAAGCGGTGGACGACGCTCAAGACCGAGGCGACCACGGCCGACGATCCGAATGGGAACAACCTGGGGAACGGGATGACCGGCCATTCGGGCACAGGCACGCGGCCAGCCTGGACGAAGCAGACTGCGGACCTTGCGCCCTACGCCGGTACAAAGGTCCAGCTCCGCTTCGAGTACGTCACCGACGGCGCGCTCAACTTCAACGGGCTGGCCATCGATGACGTTTCCATTCCCGAGATCTCCTTCAACGACGACGCTGAGGCGGACAACGGCTGGGTCGCCAATGGCTTCGTCCGCTCCTCGAACGTGGTGCGGCAGCGCTACATCGTCCAGGTGATCCACTTCGGCTCAGCTCGAGCGGTCGAGCGGTACGTGGTCGAGGACGGGGCCCTCGAGCTCGAGGTGGACGGCTCGAAGGACCGGAAGGCACCGCTGCTCACGGTCACACCGCTCGCCCCGCGCTCGACAGAGCCAGCCGGCTTCACCGTTGGAGCGACGGCGAAATGAAGCCCGTCCGGACGGCGGTGATCCCTGCCGGCGGGCTCGGCACCCGCTTCCTTCCGTTCAGCCGGACCGTCCCGAAGGAGCTCCTCCCGATCGTCGATACGCCGGTCCTCGAGTATGTCGTGAGCGAGTGTGCGCGATCGGGGATCGAGCGCGTGGTCCTCGTCGTGGCGCCGGGCAAGGAGTCGCTCGCCGCGTACTTCCAGCCGAGCCCCCGGGTGGAGGCGCGTCTTGCGGCCGAGGGGCGCGAGGGCGAGCTCGCCGCCCTGAAGCGGCCAGAGCGACTGGCGAAGATCGAGATCGTGGTCCAGGAGGAGGCGAGGGGGAACGGTCACGCCGTCCTCGTCGCGCGCGACGTGGTCGGGGACGAGCCCTTCGCGATGTTGTGGGGCGACGACCTGGTGTTCGGCCAGACGCCCGCGGTCCGCCAGATGATCGAGGCGCGCGAGCGTCTGGGGGGGAGCGTCGCCGGGGCAGCCCGGGTCGCTCCGGCCCTCGCCCCCCGCTACGGCATCTTTCGGGGGGAGCCCGACCCGGCCACCGGTGGGGCCTTCCGGGTCACCGGGATGGTCGAGAAGCCCGCTCCCGGGACCGCCCCGAGCGATCTCGCGTCCGTCCACGGTTACGTGCTCGAGCCCGGGATCTTCAGGATCCTCGAGCGCCTGCAGCCGGGACGGGGCGGCGAGATCTGGCTGGTCGACGCCGTCGACGAGCTGGCCGCTTGGGAGCCGGTCTGGGCGATCGAGCTCGAGGGTCGCCGCTACGACGCGGGCGACAAGACGGGGTACGTCACGGCCTTCGTCGATCAGGCGCTTGCCCGCGACGACGTCGGACCGCCCCTCCGCGACCATCTCCGGCAGCAGGGGTGGCGTCCGCCCACGCCATAGGAGGTCCTAGGACGTCCCAGTCGGGCGGAGAGCGCCCACTTTCGGAGGCTCCGCCACCGCGAACGGTCGCAGGTCGCCTCTGGTACCCTTTCGGCGTCCCCCTTTCGTACACCTTGGCTTCGCCATGGCCGCGTGCGATTGGGCGGGCGTGGGAAAGAGGAGGCTGTCATTGCCCGGTCGGTCCTGATCCAGCGGATCCTGCGGAACGCCTGCCTCGGTCTGTTGGCCTTCGTCGTGATGGCCGGGACCTGGGCGGCGGTCGCGCCCGCGAAGCGCGCCGATCAGCTCACCGCGGTCGCCGGTCTCGAACGGGTATCCGCCCTGGCGCGCTTCCGGCCCGTCGCGGCGGTCGATCGGTTCACCGCTGTCACCCTCGTCATCGACGGTATCGCCGTGGCGACCGACGTTCAGGAGGGCCAGACGGTCGGCAGCCTCCTCCGCACCGCCGGCATCGACGTCGGCCCAGGGGACCGGCTCTCCGTTCCGCTCGACCAGACCCTCGTCCCGGGCCTCCGCGTGGTCGTGGACCGCGGCTTCCCGGTCACGGTCGTCATCGGCGGGACACCGCTCGCGCTCCGGGCCCAGCCGGGGACGGTGGGCGAATTCCTGACCAAGGCGGGCGTCTTTCTGGGGCCGTCTGACCGCCTCGAGGTCGCGGCCGAGGGTCCGATCGTTCCGGGAGCTGTCGTCGGCATCCAGCGGGTCGTCGCGTCGACGGTCACCGAGACGATCCAGCTGAGCGCGCCTGTCCAGACGGTCGGCGAGCCCGATCAGTTCATCGGCTGGTCGTACGTCGCCGTCGCTGGAGTAAGCGGCGAGACCAAGGTCACCTTCAGCGTGACGACCGTGAACGGGGTCGAAAGCGCGCGGACGATCGTTTCCGCCGAGCAACTGGTCGACCCGGTCGCCCAGGTCGTTCACGTCGGCACGAAGCCGAAGCCCGCCCCGCCCGCACCGAGCGTGATCGCGTCGATCATCGTCGCCGCCGCGGACAAGTACGGCGTCAACGCCGACACACTGCTCCGGGTCGCGTACTGCGAGAGCCGCTACGACCCACTCGCCTATAACGGCATCCTCGGCGCGTCGGGACTCTTCCAGATCATCCCCGGCACCTGGCGCGCGAACAGTTCGGCCGCCGGTTACGGCGGCGCCAGCGTGTGGGACGCGGTCGCGAACGCGAACGTCGCGGCGTGGATGTTCTCGCGGGGTCAGGCGGGCCAGTGGGCCTGCAAGTGAGGATCACGCCCTAGGCTCGCGATCGTGCATCCGCCTCCGGACCTCAGCGATCCCGGCGCGCTCAAGGCCCTCCTCGCCCGACACGATGTCCGTGCCGCAAAGGGCCTCGGCCAGCATTTTCTCGTCGACCGCGGGGCCCTCGCAGCCATCGTTGAGGCCGCCGAGCTCACGGACCGGGACGACGTCCTCGAGATCGGCCCCGGCCCGGGCGTCCTGACCACGGTGCTCGCCGACCGCGCGCGTTCGGTCACCGCCGTCGAGATCGACGAACGCATGGTCACGGTGCTGACGGACACGGTGGGGGACCGCGCCAACGTCCGCATCGTCCGCGCAGACGCGCTCGAGGTCGATCTTTACGGAGCGGCGGCCCGACCGCCGACGCGCGTCGTCGCGAACCTCCCGTACCAGATCACCTCGCCGCTGCTCATCAAGTTCCTTGAGGACCCGCGGCGCGCGGCCCTCATCGTCGTCCTGGTCCAGGAGGAGGTCGCGCGGCGCATCGTCGCGCAGCCCGGCGACGCCAAGGAGCGAGGCTTCCTCTCGGTCTTCGTCCAGTCGTTCGCGGACCCGCGGATCGTCCGCACGGTCCCGGCGCGCTCGTTCCGGCCGCCGCCGAAGGTCGACTCGGCGATCGTGGCACTGCGGGCCAAGGCGACGCCCGCCTTCTCGCCGCTCGACGGTCCCGCGTTCCTCGCGCTCGTGAGCGACGCGTTCCGGCACCGCCGCAAACAGCTCCGCAGCGCGCTCGGCTTCGAGGCGGGCATCGGGAAGGAACGGGCCGACGCCGCGCTCCGTGCAGCGGGTATCGCCGCCACGAGGCGTCCGGAGGAGCTCGGCGTCGCAGAGTGGGTCGCGCTCGCGACGGCGCTCGGTCCGATCGGTCGATCGCAGTGAGCCGCGCCATCCGGCTCCAGGCACCGGCGAAGATCAACCTGACGCTCGACGTCGTCGGCAAACGGGACGACGGCTACCATGACCTGCGCAGCGTGTTCGCGACGATCGACCTCTCCGACCGCGTGCGCGTCGCGGCCGCCACGCGCCTCGACGTGCAAGTGCGACCAGATCCGGGTGCGGCGCCCGGCGGCGAGCTCGCGGCGCGCGCCGTTGACGCGCTCGCCGCCGCGGCGGGCCGACCGGCCCACGCGCATGTGCGTATCGCCAAGCGCATACCGGTGGCGGCCGGGCTCGGTGGCGGCTCCAGCGACGCCGGCGCGACGCTGCGGGGCCTCGCGCGGCTGTGGCGCACCGACCTGGAGCTCCTGTCGGTGGCCGCCGTGCTGGGCTCGGATGTGCCGTTCTTTGCGTCGGGCGCGGCGTTCGCGCTGGTCGAGGGCCGCGGCGAGCGTGTCCATCCGCTGGTGCCGCCGGCGGACACGCTGTGGATCGTCCTCGTTCGGGTCGCGGCGCGCGTGGCGACGCCCGAGGTGTTCGCGGCGCTCCGCCCGGATGAATGGAGCGACGGCTCGCGGAGCGTGGCGCTGGCTCGTGCGTTCGCCCTGGGTCGCGTGGATCCGGACACGATCCGTTCTCAGATCGGTAACGACCTCTCCGACGCCGCGACGCGTGTGTGCCGTGAGATCGGTGAGGCACGGCTCATCGCCGGAGCGAAAGGCGTGACGCTGGCGCTATCAGGCAGCGGTCCATCACTTTTCGCGGTCGCTGACGATCGGCGAGATGCCCTACGCCTCACGCGCATCCTGCGCGGACAGGGCCTCGATGCGCGAGCGAGGGCTCTCGGCGCGACCGTTTGAGCGAGCGCTGTCCCGCTGATATAGGTCCTTGCGCAGGTCCGCACACTGAAGCGGACCTGAGCGGGGAGTCCGGAGACACCGCTATTCGGCTGTGTCCGATGCGACTAGGTTCCGGCCCTCGCCCTTCGCCTTCGTGCGGTGATCGGGACCCGTCGGCAGTGTCCGGTGATCGGGAGTCAGCGGTCGCGCGGGTGAAGTGTGCGAGGCCCCGAGGTCAGTGGAGGTGCGAGCCATGACCACGCTGGGCATCGACATCGGGGCGTACCAGCATGCGGTCGCGTTCTGCCAGGACGGGAAGACCGAGGCCGAGCGACGGGTGCTGCGGATCGGGGCCGACCGGGCCGGCTTCGATGCCCTGGACCGGCTCTGTGCCGAGCTCGGGCCGATCGATCGGGCGGTCCTTGAATCCAGCGGCCACTATTGGTTCTCGATCGCC
>JBBQHN010000062.1:0-11138 GCA_038324015.1 Candidatus Limnocylindria bacterium
GGTCGCTGATCTGACGCATCCGTCGCTGCGCGTGAAGCGCATGCAGGGCACCGCCGAGCTGTGGGAGGCCCGTGCGAGCGCCGCGCTGCGCATCACGTTCATTCGGATCTCCGGTGGGATCTCGCTGAGCAACGTCGGAGCACACGATCCGACGCTGAAGCGTCCCTGACGTGATCGCTGACCGAAGGGTCCGCTGATCCGCTGACTGCTACGATGTCTGACAAACGGACGTACAGTCGGAGGACCTCATGGCGATCGTGAACATGAGAGAGCTCGCACGCAGCACCAGTCGCGTCGTCGAATCGGTGCATCGGACGGGGAAAGCCGCCCTGGTCACGCGCGGTGGCCGGCCGGTCGTCGCGGTGATCCCGATCGATGCAGCCGCGCTCGAGGATTGGGTCCTGGCGCAGACTCCGGCATTCGTCGCAAGCCTGCGGACCGCGGATGCGGATCTCCGTGCGGGACGCGCACTGTCACTGGACGAGTTCCTCGAGCGAAATCCGGCCCGTCCGGCGAAACGGGTCAAGGCACGCGCAGCTCGTAAGGGGTGAAGGCGCGCGTCCTGATCGGTCCGCGAGCGGAGAAGGACTTCCGGCGGCTGGACGGGCCGACGCGCAACCGGGTGTGGTCCGTTCTCGCCGACAAGCTGACGGTGGTGCCGCTCCCAGGGAACCTCGACACCAAGCCGCTTGCGGGGCTTTCGCCATGGCTCCGCGTCCGCGTCGGCAGCCACCGGATCGTCTGCCGCCCACTGACGGTCGCGGAGCTCCATCGGACGCCCGCGGCGGCCGGCTGGTACGTGGCGCGGATCATCGACCGCAAGGAGCTCCCGAGGGCGTTGAAGAACCTCTAACGAACTAGGCGCGGGCCAGCGCGACGATCGCTTCGGCCAGCGCCAGCGGCTGATCGAGCTGCACGTTGTGCCCGGCATCGAGCTCGAGCCCGGTCACGTTCGGGATGACCGCGAGCATTCGCGCATATGTCGCGGCGCTGAGCGAGGGCGAGCGCGTGCCGCGCACGACGAGCACCGGCATCGGCAGCGTCGCGATCGCGCGCCACGCGTCGGCGCTGCGGCGTGGGCCGCTCAGGATCCGCAGCAACGACTCTTTGCGCGAGCGCCACACGAGCCCACCGTCGGCCGCGCGCGCGAACACGTGGGCCATCCGGTTCGCGTACACCGCGTCGCTGTATCCGGGTGAGGTCTCGTGGAGGTACGCGAGCGCCGCGACCTCGTTGGCGAAGCGATCGGGTCGGCCCTGGGTCAGGCGCTGGGCCCGGTCACCGCCGTCGCGGCCGATCTCGGGGCCGACGTCGACGAGCACCAGCGCGCGCACGCGCTCGGGATGCGTCGCGGCAAGGACCATCGCGTGCGCACCGCCCATCGAGTGGCCGACGACGACCGGGCGGTCGAGGTCAGTGGCGTCCATGACGGCGATCCCGTCCGCGACGAAGTCCAGGGGTGTGTACCCGGCCTTGGGGGCCGCGCTCGCGCCGTGGCCGCGGGCGTCGGGTGCGATGAGCCGGAGCCGGCCCGCGACGGCGTCCGCCACGAAATCCCAGACCCGGCCGTAATTGCCGATGCCGTGGAGGAGGAGCGCGGGTGGGTCGCCGCCGGGCCATTCCCAGGCCACCAGCGGCCCCGCCGGGCCCCGGACCAGCATTTCAGTGGTAGGCACGTCGCAAAGCCTACGGCGGCGTTATGGCCCATGGACGGGTGCCTGGGCCGGTCGTACCGTCGAACAGAGGAAGGTGCACAGATGAACGTCCGAGAGCCTGTCGCCGAGCAGCTACGCCAGCTCGCTACCTCGGTCCGCCAGAAGGATGCCGCGGTCGGGGAGCTCCTGGCCCGCCTGGCGACCGCAGTCACGGACGGCCGCTTCGACGAAGTGAAGGCCTACGCCGCGGCGCTCGACCCGCGCTCGCTGGCGGAGCTCATCACGGTCCACCGGTCGCCGGCCTGGGCAGTGCTCGAGGTCATCCGCAATGCCCTCGTCTTCGCGCCCATCGCCGTCACCTGGTTCGGCCTCGCGACCGCGAGCGCCGCGTACGAGCAGCTCCTTCGCGCGCGACCGGAGCTCATCAGCCGGCCGTTCCTGCTCCTCTGGCAAGAGGGTTTCCAGGGTGCGAGCTCGGTCCTGACCTTCAGCACGCTCGCGATCATCGACGCGAGCCTCATCGCGCTGCTCATCGTCCTCTCGCTCATGATCCACGTCCGCGCCGACGTGCGGGATGTGAGTACGCGGACGCGGGTGCTCCTTCGCGAGTCGGAGCTCCGGCTGTTGCTTGGCCAGGCTCTCAGCCTGACGGCCGGCCCGTCGCTGACGGATGCGTCCGCGGATTCGGTGCTCGACGAGATGGTCGCCGAGGAGCGGCGCATCTACGAGCGCGCGATGGAGCGCGAGCAGCAGCTCACCGATCTGTCGTCGGTGGTGCGCGACCTTCGCGTTGCTGCCGATGACCTCGCGCGCGCCGCGCGGGCGCTCCCGGCTCCGCCCGACGACGCGGACAACATCCGCCGCATCACGCCGGCGCGCTAGCGATGCTTGGCACCGGTAGCCGTGGCGTCACGATGTCTCTCGCGGGCTGGCTCTGGGCTGACATCCTCCTCGGCCTGTTCGCGATCTTTCTCGCCGCGAATAGCGTCGGCGCCGCGACACCCGCGGCTGTCCCGGGCATCGACCCGAAGCCGATCACGCTCTCGATGCAGATCGATGGTCCCAAGCTCCTGGGTTTCGATGCGGCCGCCGGCGCAGCGGAGCAGCGTCGGATCGCCGCCGCAGCGGAAGAGCAGGTCGCGAAGCAGGCCGGCGGGCGCAAGGTCGCGATCGTCATCGCGTTCGCCTCGCATGGCGATCCGAGCGTCGGTGACGACCTGAGCAGGCTTGCGACGGGGCAGCTCACGAACGGTCCGTTCGCAGGCGCGACGATCAAGACGTACCACAGCATCCTCGCGGGCGACCGCGGCACGACCCTGGACCTCGAGATCTATGTCTTCCGCTAACGATCTTCCCGCCCTGCGGCGTGCCGCCTTCCGCGAGGCCCGTCGCCGTGGCGATCCGGTCGCGGCCGCGCGTGCCGCGGCGCAGCTGCGCCTCGATGGCGACGCGCTCGACCCACGCGATCAAGCGACGCTGCGCGCGACCCGGCTCGTCGTCGGTCGCGCGATCCGCGACGCGCGAGCGCGCCGGCGCAATGTGGTCCCGGCGTTCGTGTTCACGCCGCCCCAACCCCGGCGGCGCTTCCCGTTCGCGCTCGCGGCGACCGTGACCCTGGCCGCGGCGGTCCTGCTCGCGCTGTTCCTCCAGCCGGCGGAGCTCGATGGTGGGAGCCGGGGAGGCGTGCCGGCCGCGGCACCGTCGGCTCCGGTCAAGTCGGCCGCACCGCAGAGCCGCGGACGCGTCAAGATCGCGGTCCCCGCGGTCGTGCCCGTCCTCGAGCAGCCGAACCCGACGCCCGCACCGGTCGTGGTCGTGCAGCCGACGGCGGATCCAGACGCCTTCCCGACGGATGGGCTGAGCGTCGTGCCCGGGCCCGGCGCGGGCGCCGGCACCGGCGCGGGGCTCGCGACCTGCGCGGCCTCGGTTCCACCGGGGTTCGCGCGACTGTGCGGGCAGGTCCTCGACGCGTCGACCGGTCGCGGTCTGGCCGGTGCCTGCATGTCGCTCGGGCCGTGCTCGAGCCAATCCATCCGGACCGATGCCAACGGTCGCTGGGCCCTCCTGCTCCCGCTCGGCAACGGTGACCTCACCTGGTTCCTCGAATTCTCGAAGCCCGGCTACACCACAGCGAAGTTCACCCAGTCGTCGCGCCTCGGCCGAACGCTGATCCCAACTCAGCAGCTCGTTCCCGCGTCGTAGCGAGCACCACGATGGGTCTTGGTGGCGACGACCTCGCGATCCACCGCGCCGTGTATCGCGAGGCGCATGGCCGCGGCGATCCGCTCGCGACCGCGCGGGCCGCGGCACAGCTGCGCGCGCACATCCCGGATCTCAATGCCGCCGATCTCATAGCCGTTCGTGCGGCCCGGCAGCGGTTCGGCCAGGCGATCCGCGAGGCGCGGTCCCGTCGCCTCACACCCACCGCGCCGGCGGTGCAGACCCGCGGCATCGCGCTCAGCGCTCCGCGCCGGTTCCCCGTCCCGCTCGCCGCATCGTTCGCCCTGATCGTTCTGCTGATCTCGGCCGTCGTCGCGGAGCCGCTCCGCCTACTTGTCGATCAGACCGAGGGCGGCGGTGGCGGTGTGCCCGCGGCCGATGCGTCCGATCCATTCGTGCAGCCGGTCACCCTGAGCCGCGGCCGCGTGGTCCTCGCCGTCGCCGCTGCTGAACCGGTGGCCGAGCAGGCCGCCGCGAGTGCCGCCCCCGAACCACGAGCGGTAACTCCGGTAGCCGAGAACCCTGCGCAGACGAGCGGCCCGAGCGCAGCTCCAGGTGCCGCAGGCCCGAGCGGCTCCGGCGTACCGGGACCCGGAAGCGGAGCCGGCGTACCGTCGAGCGCCACGCCGACCCCACGGGCGACCCCGCGGCCCACGCCGTTGCCACCGCTCGCGCGCGGCTTCGCGCGGCTGAGCGGTCAGGTCATCGACGCGAGCATCGGCCGCGGACTCGCCGGCGCCTGCGTCTCGCTCGGTCCGTGCTCCGCGGTGTCGCCGGTCACAGACGCGAATGGCCGCTGGACCCTGGATCTGCCGGTGGGCAGCGGCCGCCTGGATTGGGGTCTCGAGTTCGCCAAGACCGGCTACGGCGCCCTCTCGCTGAACGTGCGGGCCCGGACCGGCTACATCTTCCTCGGCCCGCAACGGCTGCAGCCGACGCGATAGCGGCTCGCGGGGACTAGACCGGGATCAACCGAGGTTAGTCTGAATTCTGGGTTACAGTCCAGCCATGCGCACGCTGCCGCTCTCCGAGGCGAAGGCAAAGCTGAGCGAGCTCGTCGACGGAGTCGTGAGCCGTGATGACCGCGTGACGATCACCCGTAATGGTCGGCCGGCGGCGGTGTTGCTGAGTCCGGACGAGGTCGAGAGCTGGGAAGAGACGATCGCGATCCTGCGAGATCCGGAGCTCACCGCCGAGATCCATCGTGGCCTTGTTCAACTTCGTTCCCGCCGCAAGACGTACACGCTCGCCGAGCTTTTCGCGCCCGAGCGATAGGCGACGACGCTGCGCCGTGTACGCGTCAGCGGTGATGCACACGCGAACCTGGCGTTGTTGCACCCCGACGCCCGTCGGCGGATCCGAGCGGCGCTCGATGCGATCCTCGAGGATCCGACGGTGGGAAAAGAGCTGCACTCCGAGCTCACCGGCCTTCGGAGTCTGCATGTTGGCCGATACCGCGTGATCTATCGTCCGCGCCGCGGGGTCATTGAGATCGTCGCACTCGGACCGCGCTCGACGATCTATGAAGAAGCGGCACGGATCATCGCCAGAGAGCGTGCGCGGTAACACCCGATAGCATCGCATCGTGATCGCGGACCTCCGAGCCCTCGTCGATCGCCGCGAGCTGCTCGCCGACTTCGCGTGGCGCGAGCTCCGCGCCCGATACAAGGGATCGGCGCTCGGCTTCGCCTGGAATTTCCTCAACCCGCTCCTGCAGCTCGGCGTGTTCTGGCTCCTGTTCGGCGTCGTCCTGGGCTCGCGTCCGCGCACCGAGACGGGGGAGCAGCCGTTCGCGATCTTCCTCTTCGTCGGTCTCCTGCCATGGACCTTCTTCTCCAACTCGCTGATCCTCGGCGCAGCGTCGATCGTCTCGAACGGCGCGATCGTGAAGAAGGTCCGGCTGCCGGTGCAGCTCCTGCCCGCGGCGAGCGTCCTCTCGGCACTCGTCAACTTCCTGCTCAGCCTGGTCGTCCTGTTCGCGGTGCTCGCGGCGTTCGGCCCGCGCCATCCCGAGGGTCTCATCTATCTGCCGCTGCTGATCGGCGTCGAGCTCGTGCTCGCGCTCGGATTCGCGTACCTGCTCGCAGCGCTCAACGTGTTCTATCGCGACATCGAGCACATCCTCGCCATCGCGATCATGGCCTGGTATTTCCTGACGCCGATCCTCTTTCCGATCTCGCTCGTGGCGAACCGGCCGCGCGAGCTCCTCGGTCTCTCGCTCAACCCGATGACCGGCATCGTCGTGGGTTTCCAGCGC
The DNA here is from genome assembly GCA_038324015.1 of Candidatus Limnocylindria bacterium. Taxonomy (GTDB): domain Bacteria; phylum Chloroflexota; class Limnocylindria; order P2-11E; family P2-11E; genus UBA4735. Next base: position 6,133 of record JBBQHN010000062.1, read on the forward strand.
GCGCTCCTTGATGGCCTGCCGCCGGATTGGGGTCTGCTGGCCTGGTCTCTCGCAGCGGCGCTCGTGCTGTTCGTGGTTGGCTTCACGTACTTCCGCCGTGCCAAGGACGACTTCGAGACCGCGCTCTAGCCCGATGCAGCTCGATCCGGTCCAGCTCAGCATCGTCACGCGCTGGCTCCCGCTCGCCGCCGTGCTGCTCGCGATCGCCATCGCGCTCATTGGTTCGCAGCTCACAGCCGGTAAGCGCCGCGGTCATCTCAGATGGGCTGCCGCCCCGGTCGCACTTCTGGTCGTGACCTACGTGGTCGCGGCCGTCGCGCCGGGCGAGGGCCGCTTCCGCCTCGCGGAGCTGTTCCTCCTGTTCATCGTCGCGAGCGCGACGTACGCGTGTGCCGGCCTCTGGCTCGTTGCGCCGCGGCTGACGGATCGGCGCGTCGCACTGCTTCTCGCGATGACCGCGCTCGCCGTGTTCCTCGCGATCGACCCGTACCACCGCGGCGTGCAGCCGACGCAATCGGATGAGCCGCACTACCTGCTCATCACGCAAAGCCTCGTGCTCGATGGAGACCTTGACCTCGCGAACGACTACGCCGGCGACCGCTATCGCTCCTTCTATGAGGACACGCTCCCCGATGTCCATGCGATCCAGGTCGGCCCGCATTTCTATCCGATCCGCGATCTCGGCCTGCCGGTCCTCTCGGTGCCGTTCTTCACCGTGGGCGGGCGGCTCGGCGTCATGGTCCTTGTCTCGCTCGCCGGAGCGGCGCTCGTGGCGCAGCTGTACCTCCTGTTGCGCGACCTCGCCATCGCGGCCCGCACCGCACTGACCGTGACGGCGCTGCTCGCGTTCCTGCATCCGTTCCTCACGTACGCCTCCGCCGAGATCGAGCCTGAGCTCTTCGCGGCGCTGCTCTTCGTGATCGCGGTGCGGGCACTGCGGAACGGTCCACGGACCACACCGCGGCTGCTCGCGATCGCGAGCGGCTGCGCCGGCCTCATCGGGATCTTCACGACGCGCGGCTGGTTCATCGCGCTGGGTCTCGGCCTCGTGATCGCGGTCTTCGCGTTGGCCCCGCGCGCGGATCTGGTGCGGCGCGTGCTCGCCGGCGCCGTGCCGTTCGCGGTCATCGTCCTTGCGATCTCGTGGGTCGACTGCCTGATGTTCCCGTTCGGCGACGGATCGGGCCGCTGCTACTTCATCCCGAGCGCGGGCTACTACCTCATCCGCGACCAGCAGACGGTGCTCAGCGCGGGTCCGCTGGCGGGTGCGGCGGGGCTGCTGTTCGATCGCGCCTTCGGCCTCATCAGTCACGCGCCGATCTATCTCCTCGCGTTCGCCGGGATCGTGCCGCTGTTCCGTCGCTGGCGGCAGGGCCACGGCGCGGAGCTCGCAGCGTTGCTCATCGGTGGCGGCCTGCTCATCGCGTACATCTCGGACATCGCGTACTGGTGGGCGGATGGGATGCCGGCATCGCGCTATCTCGTCGCGCCGCTGCCGCTCCTCGTGGTGCTCGTCGCGCTCGGTGTCGAGGCGCTCAGCACCGCATGGCGCAGCCTCGGGTGGCTCGTTGTCGCGGCGCTGGCCGTTCCGTCAGCTGCGGTGACCGCGCTGTACACGTTGCAGCCGGTGCTCGGCTATGACCTCGCGGTCGACATCCAGCACGGCGCCCCCGCGCAGCTCTGGTTCTACGTCCGCGATCACTGGGGCGCCGATCTGGGTGGGCTGTGGCCGTCGCTCGTCAGTCCGGCCGACAGCACAGCGGCGCTGGTGGGCGCGTGGCTCGGGGTCGGTCTCGTGCTCGCGCTCACGGGTGCCTGGACGAGTCGCCGTCGCGCCGACCTCGCGAGCGCGCGCTGAGACCGGGTCGCCGCGCGGCGCTCGCCGCGCTCACGTTCGCGCTGCTCGCGGTCGCGGTGCACATTGGCCTGCTGCGATCGTTCGACCGGGAGCTTCTCGCGCGGGTCCAATCGGTCGCGCGGCACGAGCTCGATGTGCTCGGCTCGGTCATCACGGTGCTCGGATCGTCCGAGGTGACCGCCGGGCTCGCTGCGGGCCTCGTCGTCGCGCGGGTCCGGGCCCGCCGCCGTGACTGGTGGGTGCCGCTCGCGATCGCGCTCGTCGTGATCATCGAGACGGTGCTGAAGATCGTGATCGTCCAGCCGCTCCCGCCGCACGATGTGCAGCGCGATCTGGAATTCTTCCGCGGCGTCGCACCGTCGTTCACGCATTCGTTCCCGAGCGGCCACGTCGCGCGTGACACGTTCCTGCTGTTGATCGCGCATGGCTGGCCACGCGTCGCCGTCGCATTCGCGCTCGTCCTAGTGGCCATGTCCCGCGTGTATACCGGCCAGCACTGGCCGAGCGACGTGCTGGGAGGGCTGCTCCTCGGTGCGGGTATCGCGTGGCTCGTACGGGGGAGCGCGCAAGCCAGAGCCGTTTGACCTGATGTCTCGTATTCGGGGCGGTACCCGGTGTGCTTGGCAAATAGGGCTATTCTGCTTGGCATGCGACCAAGGAGACGTGCGCTGGCGGACGATGTGAAGCAGCCGACCCGTGAGGTCACGCTCAGCTCGAATAGACAGGTCGGGTTGGTGAGCGAATTCGCGCGCGCGATGGGCGTCACGCCAAAAACGAAGATCCTCGAGACGCTCGTCCGCCTACCCGGCGGTTACGGAGTTCTCCTGATGCGTGCGCCCCGGAGCTATAGCGCGATGCTGGGCGAGGCGCTGGCCGGCACGGCCCCGGACAGTGCCGACGCCACGATCGAGGCCCTGCGTGACGAGTGGGAACGGCCAGCGAAATGACTTTGGGCTCGCTGCAGCGCGCGCTGCGCGACGCACGGACGATATCCCTGGACACCGCGGTCTTCCTGGCGAGATCCGACCCGACCGACCCGCGTCAGCGCTGCGCGCAGTGGCTGCTCGACCAGGTCGAGGCCGGGCGATTCGAGTGCGTGATCTCCGCGCTCAGTGCGGCCGAGATGCTCGTCCGGCCGAGCGCGGCGGGCACTTCACGGGCGATCGCGACCCAGGCCGCGCTCCGGCGATTCCCGCACCTCGTGGTGCTGCCGTTCACGATCGACGACTCGGCGTTCGCTGCCCAGGTCCGCGCAACGACCCGGCTGCGGCTGCCGGACGCCATCGTGCTCTCGACGGCCATCACGTCAGCGGTCGAAGCGCTCGTCCACTGCGACGACGAATGGGACACCAAAGCCGCGGCATATGCACCGGCGCTCACGATCGTGAATCTGAACGCGCACTGTCGCTCGCGCGGCCCAGACACGAACGAGCCCCGTCAGGTGACGGGGCTCGGTCGTTCGCCAGCGGCGAGTCGCGCTAGTTCGTCGTGATGGTGGCGTTGACGGTCGGGAGGCTGCGCGAGAGGTCGGTCGCGGTGTACGTGTCCGTCGCCGGAGCGTTCGTGGTGGACCGGACGGCGAATCCGACGCAGCCACCGCTCATGACCTGCGGCGTCGAGCTGGTGAGCGTCGTCGCGTGTGACGCGCCACCAGTGCTCGAGCTGAAGACGAGGTTGATCGAGTCTGTCCCCGAGGTCACGGTGTTCCCGGCCGCGTCCTTGAGGCAGATCGTGATCGTCGACGTCGAGACGCCGTTAGCCGGGATCGGGTTCGGTGAGACCGCTGCAGTGATCTGCGTCGGGGATCCAACGCCGGAGAACGAGATGGTCGCGGTCGCCGCGGTCAGCGCGCCGGACGTGGCGGTGGCGTCACAGGCCTCCGCGACGGCGTCGTTGATCGTGAACTTCACGGTGGTCCCTGTCGACGCGGTGCTTGCCGTGGCGGAGTTACCCGCGCCACCGGCGGGCGTCGTGCTCACCGTGGTCGCCGCGCAGAAGGTTCCGGTGGCGGGCTTGAAGAGGCTCAGGGTCACCGGCGTCGGGCCGAAGACCTTGTTGCCACCAGCGTCCTGGACCTGGACGGTCACGTCACAGGTCGAGCCGGCACTCGCGCTCGTGGTCGGGGTGCTCGCGCAGGTGTTGCCGGTGATGGCGAGCTTCGCGGCGGGTCCGGCGGCAGTCACGGACGCGGTCGCCGAGCCTGACTGAAGACCGGGCACCGACGCGGTGACCGTGCAGCTTCCGGGCGAACCGGTCGTCGTGAGCGTGGTCGTCGTGCTGCTGGAGCCGGCGCCGATCGACGCCGTGGTGGGCGACACGCTGCAGATGCCGCTGTTGTCGACGCTGAACGTGACGAGCTGCGCCGATGGGGCGGTGGCGGTGACGCCGCTCGCGTCCTTCAGCGTCGCGGTGACGGTTGCCGTGCGCGCGCTCCCTGCTGGGAACTCGCTCAGGCTGAGTGAGACGGCCACGGATGCGGGTGCACCCGCGGTCGTGAACGAGGCGTTCGTGGTGCAGCCGGTGAGCAGCGCGGTCGCGGCCGAGAGCTGATCGTTCCCGGTCGTCCCGCTCACCGGTTGCGTGAGCGTGAAGGTCGCTGCGCCATTGGCGGTGTTCTTCGTCGATGACGCGCCGGCCGCGCCACCATCCAAGCTCCCGGTCGCACCGGCCTGCGACAGCGTGATGCTGCGGCCGCTGTCGGTCGTGACGGTCTGACCGTTCGTGTCCTGGACCGAGACGGTGATCGTCGAGCTCTGGGTCGAGCCCGCGACGATGCTCGCGGGTGAAGCAGCGCAGCCGAGCTTGAACGCCGCGCCGACCGGGATCCCGGACGGCACGGTGATACGCCAGAAGATCCCGTAGTCCTCCATCCACTGCGCGCCCTCGATGAGCGGCCGGATGTAGAGGTCATAGGTACCGGGTGTCAGCGGCGCCTTAATGCCGAACTGGAACCAGGAGACCTGGTTCGGGCCGACGTAGCTCGCGGGCTGGATCGCGACGCGGTTGTAGCGCGGCCAGCCGGTGTTCGGCGAGCCGAGCTGGCCGTCACCGCCGAGCATGCTCGGCTGGTCCTGGCCGGGGGACGGATTCCAGGTGCCGAGGTAGCCGACCTGGCCGAGGACGCCCGACACCCAGCCGGCGGATCCGG
>JBBQHN010000063.1:0-10964 GCA_038324015.1 Candidatus Limnocylindria bacterium
GGCGTCCGTGGGCGATGACCGGATCCAGCGCGCGAGCTCGGGCCGCGTGGCGCCGGAGAGCTGGACCCACGGATCGGCCGCGCAGCGTCAGCAGTGGTTCAGCACCGGCTATCAGACAGGCGACTACGCGAGGTGCGCGCCTTAGGCGGAACGAACACGAGCAGATCTGAAGATGCGCGGCGCGCAGGCCCACTCCGACCACGCGAATCAGGTGCCTGTGAGGTTCGTCTCGGCTGTCTCGTCCAAATGGCCCAAGAGCTATCGTCGCGCTCATGACCGCGGTCACCACTGAGCGACTGAGAGCGCTGCTCGAAGCCTTCAACGCGCACGATCTCGATCTGATCATGTCGTTCTTCGCGGACAGCTGCGTTCTGGAGATGCCCCGAGGGCCCGATCCGTGGGGCACCCGCTACACGGGTAAAGAGGCCGTGCGCCAGGGCCTGGCGACGAGGTTCGCTGGCCTACCCGATGTGCACTACGACGAAGACGAGCATTGGGTCTTTGGCGAACACGGCGTCTCCAAGTGGCGCCTCCGTGGCACGACCCTGGAGGGCCGGGATGTCGAGGTGCGCGGCTGCGATCTTCTGGATTTCAGCGACGGACAGTGCATCCGAAAAGACGCGTATTGGAAGATCGTCGAGATCTGAACTTCAATTGCCCGTGAGCGGCGCTACCGAGAAAACTGCCTAACGATTCGCGGACTTGCTGGCTGCTGGGGAGAGAGGATTCGAACCTCTGATTGGCTGATCCAGAATCAGCTGCCTTACCGCTTGGCCACTCCCCAATGAGTGCCGGCCGAGACCCGATTATCCCATTTCGCAGGGCATCCCGCCCATCCCTCCCCCGATGGGGCTACACCGCCTACGACGGTCTGACTACGCTGACCTGCTGGAATGATCAACACTGAACAGGGCGTCTACCTGCAGTTCTTGGACGAGGGCGAGCCCCCCGACCGCGAGCTGCCGCCGCTCGGGCCGTTCGAGCTGCTCATCATCCGGCACAACCGCATCATCGGAGATCGCGAACAGATCGAGCACGACATGCTCGGTGTCGGCTCGGTCGAGCGCTGGCTGGAGGCCGAGCTCGAGCTTCGGCGCGCGCTCGGCGACGAGCCGGGTGGCGTACGCCGCAGCCACATGCGGATCCGCGCGCCGCGCGGCGACATCATCGTCCGCTTCTACGACTATGCGGGCGACGAAGCGCCGAAGGTGCCGGAGCTCGGTCCGTTCTACGCCCTGACCGTCGGGAAGCGCGAGGTGCGTGCCGACGACAAGCTGCTCGCGATCCGTTCCACCGACATGTCGCCCTGGACCCTGACCGACGCGATCCGACCGGGCATCGCCGGGATCAACAAGGCCGACTTCTCGGTGTTCTCTCTGAGCGTTCGCGAGCCGCACGGCCTGACGCCGCAGGTGCCGCCACCGCCACCGCCACAGGCGCCGCCGGTCGCCGTGTACACGCCACCGCCCGTCGTGTCCGCTCCGCCGCAGGTGGCACCGCCGGCACCGGCGCCGATGCCGGCGGCGCGGGTCGCTCCCGAGGAGGCAGCTCCTCCCGGAGAGTTCGTCGAGCGTCGAAAGATCCAGCGCGAGATCTACCTTGCGCGGCCACTGCCGGCGCAATCGGATGAGCAGCTCACTCCCGCGGACGTCAACCTGATCCTCCGCGTCGACAAGCTGAAGCAGCAGGAGCTCGCGCAGCAGCTCATGGTCGAGCGGCTCCGCAAGTCGCAGCACATCGATCCCGAGGTGTCGCTACGGAGCGAAGCGGTCGAGTCGCTGCCGATGCGTTTCCAGCCGCCGGTCAAAGAGCGTGAGCGCGCGGCGGCCGAAGCGGCGGAAGCGGAGTACGAGGATGTCCCGTTCACGAGGCGGGTGCTCGAGCTCCTCTGGGCGGCGCGCATCTTCCTCGTGACGGGACTCGTGCTGCTCGCGCTCGTCGCGGCATACGGCTACATCCAATCGCCCGCGTCACCCGTCGCCCGCCAACGGCCCCTGACACGCGCCGGAATGAACGAGAAGGTCGAGACGAACGACTGGCGCTACATGGTCATCTCCGTGGAGCGCCCCCTGCGCCTCGGGACGGTGCGTCCTGCGACCGGCGGGTTCGTCGTCGTACATGTCGCCCTGACCCGCAAGACGAGCGACGGAGCGCAACCCGACCCGAGCGACTTCCTGCTCATCGATCCGGTGAACGGGCAGACCCTGGCCCTGCCATTGAGCAGCGACGTCTATACGGCGGGGCCGAAGTGGGCGAGCCGCTACTCGATCGGTGTCGCCGTCGACGACCAGATCGTCTTCGACGTGGGTCCGAATGTCCGCGGGCTGGAGCTGCTGATCAGGCCGGTGAATGCGCAGGTGCGCCTGCCGGATCCCTAGTCGATCTCGATGGCCGACGCGGTCATGAAGCAAAGGAGCAGGATCGGCGCGACGAACAGCGCGTACAAAGACGCCGTACCGCCGGTCACGATGGCCGTCGCCTCGAGCACCATTGCAACGGCGATGACCCCAGGAGCGCGCTCCCGGCCCCGGGCCTTCTCCCGAACAGCGAGGGGCGCCACGAGCGGGACGAACGACCAGAGCGTCCAGCCGGTGACGAGGGCGCCGAGCGTGAGCGCGACCCCGATCGCGGCGATCGCCGAGAGCCACGTCACCGTTCGGGCCATGCAGAGACCGTAGAACCTAGGATTGACCTTTCCAAGCGCGTGAACGGGGGTGCGTCCATCGATCCGTCGAGCGGCCTGGCTCTTCCGCGAGGCTTCCGCGACATCCTGCCGACCGAAGCGCGCGAGCTGCACGCCATCGAGCGGACGCTCATGGAGACATTCGCGCGGTACGGCTACGTGCCGCTCGAGCCCCCGACGGTCGAATTTGCCTCGAGCGCTCTCGCTCTCGACGAGCGACGGATGCTCCGGTTCCTTGATCGCGATGGCCGGCTGCTCGCGCTCCGGCCCGACGTCACGACCGCGGTCGCGCGCGTCGTCGCGCAGCGCTACCGGGACGCGACCGCAGCACTGCGGCTTGCGTACTTCGCGCCGATCTTCCGTGAAGAGGCGTCGATGCGCGGCTCCGAGCGCGAGTATGACCAGGCCGGTGTCGAGCTGATCGGCGACGCCAGCCTCCGCGGTGACGCGGAGGTCATTGCACTCCTCGCGGAGGCGCTCGCCGGTTGTGGCCTGCTCGGCGTCGAGCTCGACGTCGGGCACGTCGGTTTCTTCGGTGGATTCGTCGCCGAGCTGCCCGATAACGCTCGCGAAGCCGTCGCGTCCGCAGCCCGTGCGGGCGACCTCGTCTCAGCCGTGCGCCTCGCGCGTGACGCGGGCCTGAGTGCGGCGCGGGTCTCGTCGCTCGAGCGCGGCCTCCGTCACCGGGCCGGCGATCTCGCGGCTGCGCGCAAGGACGCACCAGCCGCCTCGACCAGGGCGCTCGACCAGCTTGACGAGCTCGGACCGCTCCTTGAGGCGGCCGGCGTCGGCGCGGCCATTTGCTTCGACCTCGGCTTCATCCCGGCGCTTCCGTACTACTCCGGCATCGTGTTCCAGGTGACCGCGCCGGGCCTCGGCTTCCCGATCGCGGCCGGCGGCCGGTACGACGGGCTTCTCGCCCGCTTCGGCGCCGATCGCGCGGCGACGGGGTTCGGCATCGCGGTGCCGCACCTGCATCAGGCCGTGGTCGCGGCGGGCTGGCAGCCGCAGGTTGGCGCGCCGCTGCTCGTGCTCGCGCCGAACAAGAGCGACGCGGCTACGCTCAGCGCCGCCGCCGGCCTGCGCGCGCTCGGTGTCGCGGTCGCCATCGGCGATGTCGCGGAGCACGCCGGTCAAGAAGTGCACCGCGCGAAGGTCGTCGACGCCACGCATGTCGAGTACGAAGGCGCCACCCGCGCCATCGAAGCGCTGGCCGGCGTCCTCATGCGGACGCCGCGTTGACCGCGCTCCGGATCGCGCTCGCCCAGGGCTCCATCTTCGAGGAGACGAAGGTCGCGCTCGCCGCCGCAGGCCTCTCGATCGATGCGCTCGCCGACGGCGGGCGGCGACTGCTCGTACCCGCCGGTGACGTCGAGTACGTGCTCTGCCGCCCAAGTGACGTGCCGACGTATGTGTCGCACGGCGCCGCGGACATCGGCGTGACCGGCAAGGACGTGTTGATGGAGACAGGGACCGACGTCCTCGAGCTCGTCGACCTGCGATACGGGACCTGCCGGTTCGTCGTCGCCGCGCCGCAGGACTCCATCGACCGCTCCCTGGACGAGTACCGGCACCTCGGCTCGCTCGAGGTCGCGACGAAGTATCCGCGGGTCGCCGAAGAGCACTTTCAGCGTCGCGGTGTGCAGGTCGAGCTCATCAAGCTCAGCGGATCGGTCGAGCTCGCGCCGCAGGTAGGTCTATCGGACTGGATCGTCGACCTCGTGGGTACCGGCCGCACGCTCAAGGAGAACCGGCTCGCCATCGTCGAGGAGATCGCGACATGCACCGCGCGGCTCATCGCGAATCGCGCCAGCTACGCGCGCGACCGTGACCGTATCGCGGCCATCGCCGCGGCGCTCGAGAAGTGGGCGTCCGCACGGTGAGGATCGACGTCGGCGACCTCGCGCGGTTCAAGAAGGACGTGACGCGCAGGCGGAACGCGTCGGCGTTCGACGAGGCGCTGCTGGCGTCGGTGCGCACGACGATCTCGGACGTGCGCAAGCGCGGCGATGCCGCGGTGCTGGCCAACGTCAAGCGCTTCGACCGGAAGGCGGCAACGACACGCGATCTCTGGGTCGACGCGCGCGCCCTCCGGACCGCTGCCCGAGCCTGTCCGGTCGAGCTGCGCCGCGCGCTCGACGTGTCATACGAGGCGATCCTCGGCTTCCACTCCACGCAGCGGCCGAAGGCGATCGCGCACCGTCGCAGTCCATTCAGCGAGACGCTCGTGCCGCAGGCGCTTGCGCGCATCGGCGGCTGCGTCCCGCGTGGAACGGTCGCCTATCCGTCGACCGCGCTCATGATCGGCGTGCCGGCATCCGTCGCCGGAGTGGGTGAGCTGGTGCTCGCGTCTCCGATGGGATCGGGCGGCGAGGTCGACCCGGCGCTCGCGTACGCCGCGACGAAGGTGAAGGCCGCAGGGCTCTATCGCGCGGGCGGCGCCGCGGCGGTCGCCGCGTTCGCGTATGGCACCACGCTCGTCGCCGCGGTCGACAAGATCGCCGGCCCCGGTAACGACTACACGACCGCGGCCAAGTGGCTTGTGTCAGCTGACGTCGGGATCGACGCGCTGCAGGGTCCGAGCGAGCTCATCGTCATCGGTTCGAAGGACGCTGATCCTGCGTCGGTCATCCTCGACCTCGAGGCGCAGGCCGAGCACGGTGGCCGGCCGTTCGCCGCGCTGCTCAGCGATGACGAAGGATTGCTCGCGGTCGTCGGCGCTGTCGTGTCGCGCGTCGGCTCGCGCACCGGGACGATCGCGCTCTATCGCGTGCCGTCGCTCGCGGCGGCGATCGAGGCAGCGGCGTTCGCGGCGCCCGAGCACCTCCACCTCGCAGGGGCGCGCGCGGCCCGGCTCGCGCCGCGTGCGCGCAACGCGGGCGCTGTGTTCATCGGGACCAAGACCGCGGTCGCGTTCGGCGACTACGTGGCGGGCTCCAATCACTGCCTTCCCACCGGCGGCTCGGCGCGCTGGTCGTCGCCGCTGCGCGTCGAGGACTTCGTTCGCTGGTCGACCCACGTGACCGCGCGCGGGGATGTCAGCGCGGCGGCGGCAGCCGGCTCCGCGATCGCGCGCTACGAGGGGATGGACTTCCACGGCGCATCGATGGAGCTGCGCCGCTAGCGAACGCCTCGAGTGCGCGCCGCGTGTTGATCCCTGCGCCGGCGATCGACCGCCGCAGTGCCCGCAGATCGGCCGGCCGGTCGACATCCATCGCGAGCCTTGCGACCCGCAGCACCTTGCCCGAGCTGCCTGCCGCGCGCCGGTGAGCCGCGAGGCTGCCCCGTCCGAACCGCGGCGCGATGCGCGAGGGCGGTCGCAGGAACAGCGCGTTCGTGCCCGAGCCGCGACCGTCCGGGACGATGACGACCTCGGCGCGCCGGCCCGCGGCGATGATCCGCCGCAGATCCGCAGCGGTCGCGAACGGTAGGTCCGCAGCGATGACGAGGGCCGCGTCCGCGCCGTCGCGCAACAGGATCCGCAGGCCGTGCGTGGCAGCGTCACGGGTGCCGCGCGCGGCTGCCACGGATGCCTTCGCGCCGAGCTTGCGTGCGCGTGTCGCGATGGAGCGCGCGTCCGTCACCACGAGGACCGGTCTCCGCGTCGCGATCGCCACAGCCATGACGTCGTCGAACATCGCGAGCGCGAGGGAAGCCCGGTCGTGTGGCGAGACCGCCGATCGCAAGCGAGTCTTCGCGAGACGCGGGTCCCGCGCGACGACGACGATCGCGACCGTCCGAGCTGGGCTCAACGCGCGGCTGCGATGGTCGCGCGGGCCAGGTCGGCGCGTGTGGCGCGATCGCGCATGATCGTCGGGACCACCGCCGTCGTGAGCCCGAGCTCGCGGACCGCCGGCTCGAGCGCCGCGTCCTCCGTATCGAGGACGAACGCGTCGGCGATCTTCGCGTAGAGGCGAGCGACGCCAAGGGCGGAGACCTCGTGGCCGAACGCCGCGAGCATCGCGGCCGCAGGCCCCTTGATGGCGGCGCCGCCGACGATCGGGCTCACCGCAACAACGGTGGCGCGCGCGCCGTGAAGGTCGTCTCGCAGTCCGGTCAGGGCAAGGATCGGACCGATGCTGACAAAGGGGTTGCTCGGGGCGATGACGATGATGTCCGCATCGGCGATCGCCGCGCGGACCGCGGCGGTCGGCGCGGCGTCAGGCTCGAATCGCAGCTCGCGCACGTCGTCAGCGGTACGCCGCTTCACGAAGTACTCCTGGAAGCCGATCCAGCCTTCGTCGGTTCGGACGCTGGTGCGCTGGCGGCCGTCAGACGCCGGCAGGATCGTCGCGCCGATGCCCAGCGCCTTCCGGATCCCGTCGACCACGACCGTGAGCGGCCGGCCCTCGGCGAGGAGCCGGGTCCGATGGATGTGGAGCGCGAGGTCCTTATCGCCGAGCCGGAACCAGGCGTCCTCACCGAGGCGCGCGAGCTCGGCCTGGGTGTTGTAGGTCTCGTCGCGACGGCCCCAGCCCTGTTCCTCGTGGACGAGGTCGCCAAGCGTGTAGAGGACCGTATCGATGTCCGGCGACACGTGCAGCCCGTGGAATTCGTCGTCGTCCGCGACGTTGACGATCGCCGTCACCTGCGACGGGTCCACGACGTCGACCAGGCCGGACAGGAAGCGGGCGGCGCCGACGCCACCACAGAGGACAGCGATCCGTTCCATCGCCCTACGCTATGCGACATGAGCGATCGTCTGCCCCGGCCGCGCGCCGATCTCGAGGCGTTCCAGGCCTACCGCACCCAGCAGATGGCGGCGGACATACGTGTCAACGCCAACGAGTGGGCCGAGCCGCACCCCGCGGGCCTCTACCTGTCGCCCGCGGAGCTTGACGACATCCTGTTGAACCGGTACCCCACAGCGGCCGCGAGCGCCGAGCTGCGCTCCGTGCTCGCGCAGAGCTACGGCGTGAAGCCGGAGCAGCTGATCTTTGGGAACGGCAGCAACGAGGTCCTGCTCAACACCTTCCTGGTTTTCGGCGGGCACGGCCGGACGACGCTCCTGTTCCAGCCGACGTACACGATGCACGACCGCCTGACGCAGATCGCCGGTGGCACCAGCGTCGACGAGAACGTCGGCCTCCCCTACGACCTCACCATGGAACGTGCGCTGGCGGCGATGGAGCGCACGAAGCCGAACATCGTGTGCTTCACGACGCCGAACAACCCCACCGGGAACCTCATCGACGAGAAGATCATCATCGCCGTCGCCGAGCGCTATCCCGACACCCTCGTGCTCGTCGACGAGGCGTACAGCGACTTCGCCGGCAACACGGCGGTGCCGCTCATCCCGACGCATCCGAACATCGTCGTGACGAAGACGTTCTCCAAGGTCCGCGCCGCCGCGGGGCTGCGTCTCGGTCTCCTCATCGTCGATCCGCGGGTGGCGGATATCTTCCGCGCCGTCCAGCTGCCGTACAACGTCAGCCCGCTGACGACCGTGGTCGGCGGGAAGCTCGCGCGGCGACACGATGACGTCAAGCGGCGTATCGCGGAATGTGCGACCGAGCGCGACCGCATCTCCGCCGCGCTGAAGCGTGCGCCGGGGGTCGAGGCATTCCCATCGGTAACGAACTTCATCCTGTTCCGTCTGAAGGGACGCAGCCCCGCCGAGGTCCACGCGAAGTTCCTTGAGCACAGCATCCTGATCCGCGACGTGTCGTCGTGGCCTGGATGCACCGACTGCCTTCGGGTCTCGATCGGGACGCCGGCGGAGAACGACCGCGTGATCGCCGCGATCGACGCGGTCTTCGCGGCGTCAGAGGTGAGCGCATGAGTCCCGTACGGAAGGCGACGCGGGCGCGAAAGACCAAGGAGACCGACATCAAGATCGCGCTGAAGCTCGATGCCAAGGGGACGGCGAAAGTCTCGACCGGGATCCCGTTCCTCGACCACATGCTCGAGCTCATTGCGGTGCACGGCCTGATGGATCTCACGATCGCGGCAACGGGTGACCTCGAGGTCGATCAGCACCACACGGTCGAGGACATCGGCCTCGTGCTCGGCCGTGCCCTCGACGACGCCCTCGGCGACCGGAACGGCATCGTGCGCTACGCATCGATCACGCTGCCGATGGACGAATGCCTCGTGAACGTGGCGGTCGATCTCGGCGGCCGGCCGGCCTTTGCGTACGACCTCACGCCTTCGGAGCGGATCGTCGGAAGCTTCGACACCACGCTGATGCCGCACTTCCTCGAATCGTTCGCGCAGACCGGCCGGTTGACGCTGCACGTGACGCAGCTGCGCGGGGGGAACCCGCATCACCTCCTCGAAGCCGCGTCGAAGGGGCTCGGCCGGGTCATCGACGCCGCATCGCGGAAGGATCCGCGACGTGGGGGCAGGGCGCCCTCGAGCAAAGGCCGCATCGGCGCCTGAGCGCGCGAGCGTGAGACCGTGAGCGGTCCGCTGCTCCTCATCGACGCGGCCAGCCTGCTCTACCGCGCGTATCACGCGGTGCCCGAGATGAAGCTGGCCGACGGAACGAAGGTCCACGCCGCGTACGGCTTCCTCAACTTCATGAGCCGGCTGCTGCCGGATCGCAGGCCGTCGCGGCTCATCATCGCCCTCGACAACGACTGGCGCCCCGCATTTCGCGTCGAGGCATTACCGATGTACAAGACGCAGCGTGTCGCGGGACCCGACGATCCGCCCGACGACGTCGGGCTCCAGTTCCCGATCATCCTCGAGATCTTCGACGCGATCGGGCTCTCCTACGCCGAGGCGGACGGCTTCGAGGCCGAAGACGTCATCGCCTCGATCGCCGCGAAGGAGCCCGGCCCCGTCGAGATCGTCACGGGCGATCGCGACCTCTATGCGCTGGTCCGCGATCCCCAGGTCAAGGTGCTCTACACGCTCAAGGGTGTGAGCGAGCTTGCCGAGGTGACCGAAGGCTGGATCGCCAACAAGTACGGCATCCCGGGCGACCGCTACCTTGACTACGCCCTCCTGCGCGGCGATCCGTCCGATGGCCTGCCCGGGGTGGCCGGCATCGGTGAAAAGACCGCCAGCGAGATCCTCCGCCGGTACGGATCGCTCGACGCCGCGATCGCGGCGCCGGACCTCAATGCGTCGATCAGGGCCAAGCTGAACCGGTCGGCGGAATATCTGGACAGTGCGCGTCGCGTCGTCGCGCCGGTCGCGGACGCACCGGTGCGGGGCGGGACGGGCGAGATCCCCGCGGTACCGCGCGACGCCGGGCTCGCCCACGATCTCGGCCGCAAGTACATGCTGGCCGGCGCGGTCGATCGTCTCATCAGCGCGCTCCCTAACATGAAGGCATGATCGCGATCGTCGACTACGGGGTGGGGAACCTCGCGAGCGTGCGCAAGGCGTTCGCCGCGGTGGGCGCTGAGGCCGAGCTCGTCCGGAACCCGGCGAAGCTCGCGGACGCGGACGCGATCGTCCTGCCCGGCGTCGGCAACTTCGGTCATTGTTCGCGTGAGTTCCACCGGTTCGGCTTCGCGCCCGCGCTTCACGAGGCGCGCGAGCGCGGCAGTCCCATCCTCGGCATCTGTGTCGGCATGCAGCTTCTGTTCGACGGCAGCGAGGAGGACGCCGGCGAGCCAGGCCTCGGGTTCTACCGTGGCACGGTGCGAAAGCTGACCGGCGTGGCGCGCGTCCCCCAGATCGGGTGGAACAGTGTCACCAAGCGCGGCGACCACCCGTGGCTGCGCGACGTGGCGGACGGCGACTTCTTCTACTTCGTCCACAGCTACGTCCCCGAGTCGGCTGCCGATGTCACGCTCGGCACGGTCGACTACGGTGGCCCGCGGCTCGCCGTGGCGGGGCGCGACCGCGTGGTCGGCGTGCAGTTCCACCCGGAGAAGTCCGGTGCGAACGGCCTGCGCTTGCTGAGCGCGTTCGCGAAGGCCGCCTAGGTGATCGTCTATCCCGCGATCGACATCCTCGACGGGAAGGCCGTGCGTATGACGCGTGGCGACTTCAAGACCGTCGAGCAGGTCGCGAGCTCTCCGCTCGAGGCTGCGAAGCGTCTGGTCGCCGACGGTGCCGAGTGGCTCCACCTGGTGGACCTCGACGGCGCGCGCACCGGCACGCCCGCGAACCTCGAGCACATCCGGACGATCGCGAACCGGTTCACCGTGAAGCTGCAGGCCGGCGGCGGCATCCGCGACTTCGACACGGCCGAGGCCTTCGCGGAAGCCGGTGTGTCACGCATCGTCGTCGGGACCGCCGCGGTCCGGGACAAAGAGCTCATCGGCAGGCTCGTCGACCGCCACGCCGATGGCCTGGCCGTCGCCGTCGACGCGCGGAACGG
>JBBQHN010000064.1:0-10714 GCA_038324015.1 Candidatus Limnocylindria bacterium
AGAGGTCGAGGTCGCGGTAGACGGTCTGGGTCAGGGTGCGGGGGATCGGCGTCGCGGTGGTCAGCAGGAGGTGCGGATCGACGCCCTTTTCCCGGAGCGTCGTGCGCTGGCGGACCCCGAAGCGGTGCTGCTCGTCGACGACCGCGAGTCCGAGCTTCTTGAAGGTCACGCCCTCGACCACGAGCGCGTGGGTGCCCACGACGACGTCGAGCGATCCAGCGGCGAGCGCGGCGAGGATCTCGCGCCGGTCCGGCGCGCTCACGCTGGACGTGAGCAACCTGATGGAGGGCCCGCCGTCCGCGAACAGTGAGGTGAGCGTGCGAAAGTGCTGTTCGGCGAGCAGCTCGGTGGGCGCCATGAGCGCGGCCTGGGTGCCCGCTGCGATCGCGATCCGCGCCGCCAGCGCAGCGACGACGGTCTTCCCCGATCCGACGTCCCCCTCGAGGAGCCGCGACATCGGGATCGTCCGCCCGATGTCCGCACGGATCTCGGAGAGCGCCTTGAGCTGCGGATCGGTGAGCGTGAACGGGAGACCCGCGAGCCAGCGGTCGACGTCGCGATCCGGTGCGGTGAGCGTGGGCGCCTTCGCGTCCTTCTGCCAGCGCGCGCGCCGCTGAGCGAGCCCGAGCTGCAACGTGAGGAGCTCGTCGAAGGCGAGCCGCCGCCGGCCCTCGAGCAGGCGCGCCTCCGTCGAGGGAAAGTGCACCTCCTTCAGCGCCTCGGGGAGCGACAGCAGCTCGCGGCGCTCTCGGATCTTCGCGGGCAGCCCATCCGGCACTTCGTCCACGACCGGCGAGCGCGTCGGCGCGCCCTCGACCGCCGTGTGCAGCCAGCGCCGGAGGTACCCCTCCTTCAAGCCCTCGGTGAGTCTGTAGACCGGGACCATTCGGCCGGTGTGGACGCGCTCGGCGTCCGCGGCCTCGACCTTCGGATTGGAGAGCTGCAGCGTGCGCCCGAACCAGGTCGCCTTCCCGGAGAGGCGGATGTGCTGACCCTCGCGGAACCGCTCCTTGATGAACTGCCGGCCGAACCAGGTCGCCTTGATGCCCGATGGGCGCATGTCGGCGGGATCGATGAGCTCGACCTCGGTCATCATCTGGCCGCGCGCGGTCCGCCGCTGTCCGATGGCGCCGACGATCGCCTCGGTGGTCTGCTCGCGGTCGGCGATGAGGTGGCGCACCGGGCGCACGTTGCCGTAGTCGAGGTAGCGCGTCGGCAAATGCCAGAGCAGCTCACCGATGGTCCGGATGCCGAGCCGCTCGAGGAGCTTGGCGGACTCGCCGCCCACGCCCGGCAGCGCCTCGACCTTGAGGTCAAGACTCGTGCTGATCGGCCTACCCGACGCCAAGGATCGACGCGATCGACCGCAGCGTCAGCCAGGTTCCCGCGAGCGCCGGGACGGCGAGCGGCAGCCGGCTCCATGGAAATGCTGACCCGAGACGGGCCAGGACCGCGGACCCGAGGAGGCCGAGCAGCACGAAGCTCGTCGTGAGCCCGAAACCCGTCCCCGGAGCGGCACCCCCCGCGAGCGTCTGCGCGGTGGTCACGATGAAGAGCGCGAGGGTCAGCAGCCCCGCAAGCAGCGAGAGACCGACAAGCACGGCCAGCCCGATGCCGGCCGGTCCGGACCGCAGTGCATCGATCCGCGGAACCGCGCGATCGAGCCCTTCAGCCAGAGGAACGATCAGCGCGCCGAACGCGACGAAGATGGCCGCGAAGAGCGCGACGTTCAGGATGGGCGAGCCGAAGCGCGTGAAATCGCGATTCTCCGCGGCGATCGTTGTGAACCCGAGCGCCAGGAGGATGAATAACCCGAAGACCAGCGATCGCGCGCGGCCCAAAGGTGCCAGCGCTGGCCGGGCGGCGGCGTAGACGAGGCCGCCGACCACTCCGTTCAACAGGGCGCTGAATACGACGAGCACGAGCGTACCGCCGGTCGTGACATCGCCGACGGCGTTCCCGTTGTCCGTGAGCTGACCGGTGGAAGACGGGCCCGCGACGACGGCGATGAGGCGCATCGCGAGCCGACCGCCGATCCCGCCGACGAGGAACCCGGCCAGCAGACCGGCGAGCACGCCGATGCCAAACCCGCGGCCACCCCCGATCAGGCTGCTCATCATTCGGCGGCGACGATGAATGGATAGTGGGGCTGGCCGCCATCGACGACCTCCACCTCGGCGCCGGGGAACATCGCACGGAGTCGCTCCGCGGCGGCGGCACGACGCGCGTCGTCGACGCCCGCGCCGACGTACAACGTGAACAGGCCGGCCTTGGTCAGCGACTCCGCCCCAGCCGCGAGCGCGATGAGCTCGGTGTCCGAATGCGCCACCAGCCGGCCGTCGAGGAGCGCGAGGTGCTCCCCCTGGCCGACCCGCTGGCCGTCCACTTCGGCGTCGCGGATCGCGGTCGTGATCTCGATCGCATGCGAGCCGGCCATCGCCTCGCGCATCGTCGCGATCGCGCCCAGGGCGGCCTCGCCTGGATCCCAGCTCGCGAGCGCGGCCATGCCCTGGGCGAGATTGCGCGTCGGCAGCACCGCGACGATGCCGCCGGCGAGCTTCGCGGCCTGCTCCGCGGCGAGGATCACATTCTTGTCGTTGGGCAGGACGATGACGTGGTCGGCGTTCGCCTGCCGGATCGCTGCGAGCAGCTCCTCGGTCGACGGGTTCATCGACGCGCCGCCACGCACGACGTGTGCCCCGAGCGACGCCGCGATGCGCGCGAAGCCGTCGCCCGGTACCACCGTCACGACACCGACCGCGATCGGCTCGCGAGGCGCGGAGGGCACGACGATGCCGGTCGATTCGGCGTGTTGCGCCGACATGGCATCGAGATCCTCGACCACGACGTCACCGATCCGCCCCGCGGTCAGACCGATGCGGATGATCTGGTCGGGCTCCAGCGTATGCACGTGGATCTTCGCGACCGTCTCGTCGCCGACGACGAGCACGCAGTCGGCGCCGAACTCGAGCATCGCCGTCCGCAGCTCCTCGATCGGACGCGTCGGCGACTCGATCAGGAATTGCACGTCGTACGCCCCTGCCCACGACGGCGCCTCGCCTGAGGAGGCGCCCCCGACCACGATCGGCGCGACGATGGGCTGCACCGTGTCGGTCGATGGGGCTCGGCCCTCGACCGACGCAAGCGCACCATCGATCAGGAGCCAGAGTCCGCGAGCGCCCGCATCGACGACGCCTGCCGCCTTGTTCACCGGGTTCTCGCCCTGCGTGCGCTTCACGGCGAGCCCGCCGAGCTGAACGATCTCGCGCAGGACCTCGCGCGTCTCGCGCTCGCCCGTGCCAAGGCGTGTGTCGACCTCGGCGAGCATGGTGAGCATCGTTCCCGGCGCGGGCTTGTCGACCGCGGCATACGCGCAGGTCCGTGCCAGCGACAGCGCCGCTCGAAGATCGATGCCCAGGGGTCCGTACGACTCCTTGAGGCCGCGGATGACCTGGCTCAGGATCACTCCACTGTTGCCGCGCGCGCCCATGAGCGCGCCATGTGCCGCTGCCGCCAGCATCACGGCCGGCCGCTGCTCCGCGCGGCGGGCATGGTCGAGGGCGGACCGCATCGTGTGGAGCATGTTCGTGCCGGTGTCGCCGTCAGGCACGGGATAGACGTTGAGCGCGTTGACCTCGTCCACGCCAGCCGCCAGCCGTTCGGTCGCGGATCCGAGCGCGGCAAGCAGCACCGCGGCATCCCACCGTGTTACGATGGTCGGACTTTACCAGCCGCGACAACGTCGCGGGCACTCCCTTTAGAGGTGAATCGAACGATGCCACGCGCCTGCGCGATCTGCGGCAAGTCCGCCGCCTTCGGCTCCAACGTCAGCCACTCGAAGGTCCACACGGCCCGGCGGTTCGACGCGAACCTCCACGCCGCGATGATCAACGGTGAAAAGCTGCTCGTCTGCACCCGCTGCCGCCGGACCGCCTCGAAGCCCGCCCGGATGGCGAAGAGGGCGGCGAAAGCCTCTTCCTAGCCCGCCTCCCTGACCCTCGCGAGCTTCGTTCCTCCACGCTCGTCCACCTTCAGCTGACCGCAACCTGCGGCGATGTCCTGTCCCTTGCTGATCCGCACGGTCGCGGCGATCCCCTGCTCCATGAGCACCGCCGCGAATTTCTCCATCGTCTCGACCGGCGGACGCTTGAAGCCGCCCGGCCCCGCGTTCACCGGGATGAGGTTCACGTGGTAGTCGCTCGTCCGCCCGGCACGGGCGATCCGCTGCGCGAGCTCGTGGGCCGCCGCGGCTGAGTCGTTCACGCCGGCAAGGAGCACGTACTCGAACGTGACCCGGCGCTTGGTGCGCGCGACGTAGCGGGCGCTCGCGGCGAGGACCTCGTCGATCCCCCACTTCTTGTTGATCGGCATGATCGCGCCCCGCGTCCGATCATCGGCAGCATGCAGCGAGACCGCGAGGTTGATGGGTAGACCCTCGCCCGCGAGCTCGTCGATCTTCGGCACGACGCCGCAGGTCGAGATCGTCAGACGCCGCGGGCTGATCCCGAACCGATCTGCCGCGACGAGCTCGCGCACCGACGCGATCGTCGCCTCGTAGTTGTTGAACGGCTCGCCCATCCCCATATAGACCACATGCGAGACGCGGTCGCCCTTCGCGGCGAGCTCGCGCTGCCAGTGCCGGACCTGATCCACGATCTCGCCCGGCGTCAGGTTGCGGATGAGGCCCATCTCACCGGTCGCGCAGAACGCGCAGGCCATCGGGCAGCCCGCTTGCGTCGAGATGCACACGGAGTTGCGCATGCCGTGATGTGGCATGAGGACCGTTTCGATCCGCTGCCCGTCGTGCAGCTGCAACAGCACCTTGCGCGTCTCGCCGTCGGCGCTGGCCTGCTCGATGACCGGCGCGACGCTCGACCACCGATATTCGGCTCCCAGTGCGTCGCGGAGCGTCTTCGGGAGATCGGTGAGCTCGGCCCACTCCGCAGCCGACGTGCGCGTCGCGTGCCGGCGGATCTGCTTCACGCGGTATGCGGGCTCGCCGCGCGACGCGAGCCATGCCGCGAGCGCCTGGTCGGTCACATCGGAGATCGCGGGACGCGCCTCAGTCATGCGTCGAGGGTACGCGGCTACGACGGGAGGCGCGCCTCCGAGCCCTGGTCACGAAGGCCACGCGCCCAGTCGGCGCCGGGCATCGCGCGCTTGCCCGCGGGCTTGACCTCGTCGAGCCGCAGCCACCCCGCGCCGGCCGCGACATGCGGCACGCCATCGCGCACCTCGAACGTCCCGTGACCGGCGCCACGGCCGCCGGTCACCGACGCGCGCGTGATGCCGAGCCGCTGGCCGCGGTGCGTCGTCCACGCGCCGGGGTCCGGGTTCATCGCGCGGACGCGGCGCTCGAGCGCTTCGGCAGGCTCCGTGAACGTGAGCTCGCCGTCGGCCGTCGTGAGCTTCGTGGCCCACGTCGCGCTGGACTCGTCCTGTGAAACCGGAGTCGTCCGGCCGGCGAGGAACGGCCCGAGCTCGTGCTCGAGCAGCGCGCCGCCGAGTGCCGCCAGCCGCGCCGTGAGCTCCCCCGCGGTCTCGCCGGCCGCGATCCCCGTCGCCGCGGTCGCCACGATCGGCCCGCGGTCCAGGCCGGTGGTGCCTTGCATCAGCGTGATCCCCGTTTCCCGGTCGCCTTCAAGGATCGCGCGCGAGATCGGGGACGCGCCACGCCAGCGGGGCAAGAGCGAGGCATGCACGTTCACGGCGCGGCCGCCCACGGTGTCAATGAGCCTTCGCGGGATGAGGTTGCCGTACGCGGCCCAGACGAGCGCGTCCGGGCGCAGGTCCAGGATCGGACCGGCCGCGTCCCCGTTGAGCAGCACGGGCTGCAGCACCGTGATCCCGTGCGCCTCTGCGCGTCGCTTCACCGGCGATGGCTCGACCCGCCCACGGTCACCGGCCCGATCCGGCTGCGTCACGATGCCGGCGAGCGTGATCTCCCCGCGCGCATCCATGGCCACGAGCGCATCGAGGGACGGCACCGCGAAGGCGGGTGTGCCGAGGAAGATGACTCGCGGCGTCAGCGGGAAGTCGCTTTCTCCATCTCGTCACGCGTGTGGCCGGACACCGAGAGGTGCGGCCGCTTCTCACCGCGGCCTTCGGCCGCGTCCGCTGAAGGCTCGTCCGGCTCCTCGGGCTCGACCGGGAACAGGTCCTTCCGCGTGCGGAGGCGATCGACATAGAGGACACCATTCGTGTGGTCGGTCTCGTGGAGCATGCACTGCGCGCCCAGGCCCTCGCCCTCGAACGTGAACTTCTTTCCGGCGATGTCCACCGCGTTCACGCGTGCGAAGAGCGGCCGCTCCAGCATGCCGTACAGGCCGCGCACCGAGAGGCAGCCTTCGCTCAGCTCCTCGATCTCGGCGCTCTCGAACTCGACCTCCGGATTCACGGCGACGATCCCGACGTCGTCGACGTCGATGATCACGACGCGCAGCGGAACGCCGATCTGCTGCGCCGCGATGCCGACACCGCGCGCCCCGACCATCGAGGCGAACATGCGCTGGACGAGCGGCTCAAGCTCCTTCTTGTCGATGCGTGGCTTCTTCCCGTGCGCGTGGAGCACGGGATCGCCGACCTGACGGACGTCCACCGCGTGTTTCGTCACGAACTCAGGTGATGACCAGCGGTCGCGGCGCCCCCGGTCGATGACCCAGGGGCTGCCCTTGGTCACGACGATCCGCGGGTCGTGAGGTTGTGAATCGAGCTCGTCGGCCTCGTCCTGAGCCTGGGCCGGTCCTTCGCTTTCCATGCGTTCACGCTATCCGAGCAGGGTCATCGGGTCCACGTCGACGGTCCAGTCCGCGCCCGGCTCAACACGGTCGAGAACGTCGGTCGGGCGGTCCCCGCGGAGGACGAGCTGGGCGCGGTAGCTACCGGCGCGCTTCGCCGCGAACGCGGGCGCCGGGCCGAGCACCTCGGCATCGCCATGGGCCGCGGCGCGCAGCGCGGCCGCGAGCTCGTCGGCCCGGCGCTCGACGGTGGCCTCTTTCGCCGCCGAGGTCTGCAGGAGCACCAGCCTGCCGAACGGCGGGTACCCGAAGCGTTTGCGATTCGAGAGCTCCTGCACGGCGAAGGTCGCGTAGTCGTGAGCCGCCGCCGCGCGGATCGCATAGTGATCGGGCAGGTATGTCTGCAGCACGCCCACGCCACCCACGGCGCCGCGGCCGGAGCGCCCGAGCACCTGCGTGAGAAGCTCGAAAGTCCGTTCGGCCGCCGTGAAGTCGGGGAGGTTGAGCTGGGTGTCCGCGTTCACGATGCCGACGAGCGAGACGCCCGGCAGGTCGAACCCCTTCGCGACCATCTGCGTTCCAACGATGACCTGTGCCTGGCCGCTGCGCATCCGCTCGTACATCGCGGCGTGCGCCCCCTTTGCCTTGACGGCGTCGCGATCGAGCCGCACGAGGCGCGCCTCCGGGACGGCGGCCCGGACGTCCTCCTCGACGCGTTGCGTGCCTACACCGAGGTGACGGATACGCGTCGATCCGCATGCCGGGCAGACCGCAGGCGCGCGCGGCTCTTCGCGACCGCAGCGGTGACACACAAGCCTGCCGTCCGCGTGCAGCGCGAACGGGATCTCACACGCCGGACACGGAACGACGTATCCGCAGTCGCGGCACAACACCACCGTCGCGAAACCGCGGCGGTTGAGGTAGAGGATGGCCTGCTCGCCCTTGGCGACAGTTCTCGTGAGCGCGGTCCGCAGCGCCGCGCTCAGGGTCGAGCGGTTGTTCGCCTTCAGCTCCAGCCTGAGGTCGACGATGGTCGTTTTCGGCATCGGCAGGTCGAGCACGCGATCAGGCAGCTCGAGCAGGGTCAGCGCGCCGCTCTTGGCGGCCGCGTACGTCACGACGCGCGGTGTGGCGCTCCCGAGCACGACGGCCGCTCCGGTGAGCCGTCCGAGCTCGAGCGCCGTGTCGACCGCGTGATAGCGCGGGGCGCTCTCCTGTTTATAGGAGGGCTCCTGCTCCTCATCGACGACGATGAGGCCGATCTTCGGGAGCGGTGCGAACAGCGCCGACCGCGAGCCGACGACGACGTCGGCCGTCCCGTCGAGGACTCTGCGCCACTCGTCGTACCGCTCTCCCGCCGAGAGGTGGCTGTGCAGCAGAGCGACGCGGTCGCCGAACCGTGCGACGAACCGCGCGACGACCTGCGCGGTCAGCGCGATCTCCGGCACGAGGACGATCGCCCCCCTGCCGCGGGCGATCGCCTCGGTCGCGGCGCGCAGATAGACCTCGGTCTTCCCGCTACCGGTCACGCCGTGCAGCAGGAATCCCCGTCCGGTGCCGATGGCCGCGTTGATCGCGGCCATTGCCGGCACCTGCGCGTCGGTCGCCGGTGCGTCGCGCGCCGGATCGTCCTCGCTGAGCCGGAACTCGACCGGGATCCGCCGCACGCCGCGAGAGCCGCGCGTCGCGAGGCCGCGCTCGGCCAGGCTCTTCGCGGCAGCGGCCGTCCCGCCGGCCTGCACGAGGTCGTCGCCGCTGACCGCGCCGGCCGCAAGCGCGCGCAGCGTGACGAGCTGCCGCGCCCCAAGGCGCGGTATCCCCGTGCGCAACGTCTCGTGCCCGTCGGGCGTGATCGCGAATACCGGCTCGGTCCGTTCGCCGCGGGCGGCCGGCAGGCCGGCCCGCGCGCGGGCCGCGAGCGCGGGCGGCAGCATCGCGCGCACGGCGTCCGCGAGCCCGCACCGGTAGGTCTTCGCGATCCATCGCGCGAGCGTGAGTTGTCGATCCGAGAGCAGCGGAACGGGATGGACCAGGCCTTCGAGCGGCTTGAGCTTCACATCGCGGTCGGCCGGCTGGCCGAGGCCGACCACGACACCGTGGACCGCCCGCTGGCCGAAGCCGGCGCGCACGAGGTGGCCGAGGCGGACGTCGAGGTCGTCAGGAACGCTGTAGGTGAAGGTGCGGGCCGGGCCGCGCAGGCCGGCGAAGACGGCGACCTCCGCCGTGCGCATCACGGCTACAGCTCGTACCTCCGCTGCGCTTCGGCGAACCCTGTCGGCCGCAAGCGGCCGATCAAAGTTCGTAATGGCGCGGCTTCTTCGCCTCCTGCTCGATGATCGCGGCTATCTCGGTGACCGTCTCGTCGATCCGGCCATCCTCGTTGACGACGACGTAGTCGTATTCGGGTGCCGCAGCCATCTCGATCTCCGCGTTCCGCAGGCGAAGCTCGAGCTGCTCCGGGGTCTCGGTCCCGCGCGCAAGCAGCCGGCGTCGGAGCGAGTCGAGGGACGGCGGCATGATGAAGATGGTCAGGGCCTCCGGCAGCAGTGCTTTGATCTTCCGCATCCCTTGCGGCTCGGGCTTGACGATGACGACGCGGTGCGCCTGCAGGGTGTCGGCTAGCGCGTCGCGCCGGACGCCCTTGAAGTCGCCGTGGACCATCGACCACTCGAGGAAGTTGCTGGCCTCGATCTCCTCGCGGAACTTCTCGGGCTCGTAGAAGAAATAGTGCTTGCCGTGGATCTCACCTGGGCGCGGCTTGCGGCTCGTGGCGGTGACATAGAGGACCGCGTCAGGCACGACCTTGAGCAGGCGCTCGATGACCGTGTCCTTCCCCGCCCCGGACGGCGCGGAGATGATCACGAGGAGACCGCGCGCGTCGACGCTCAGCGCCCGAGCTCCAGCTCGTTGTACGGCGCGCTCGGACCGATCGGCGCACCGAGGGTCGCGAGGAGCTCGCGCAGGTCCGCGGCGAGCGGCGCGGTGAAGATCCGCGGGCCGGCGTGGGGCAGGTTCACCGCGAGACGCCAGGCGTGCAGGAACTGCCGGTGCAGCCCGTCGCGCTCCTTGCCCTTTCGTCCATACACCGGGTCACCAACGATAGGGAGTCGCGCGTAGGCGAGGTGCACGCGGATCTGATGGGTCCGGCCGGTGACCGGCCTGACGTGAAGGAGCGCTCTGCGATCGGCGCCGGTCCCGTAGGACGCGATCCGGGTGAAGCGCGTCGTCGAGTCGCGGCCACCGGCGCGAACGACCATCCGGCGCCGGTCGAACGTGTCGCGCGCGATCGGTGCCTCCACGATGACCGGCTGATCGCCGGGGTCGCCCCACACCAGAGCGATGTACTCCTTCTCGAAGCGGCGGCCCTGGAGCTGCCGCGCCAGCGCCAGATGCGCGACGTCGTTCTTGGCAACGATCATCACGCCGCTCGTGTCCTTGTCCAGCCGGTGCACGATGCCGGGCCGTGCGGCGTCGCGGCCGGTATCGGCGGTGATCTTCCCGACGACGGCATTCACGAGCGTGCCGGTGGCGTGTCCGTGGGCCGGATGAACGACGAGACCGGCCGGCTTGTTCACGACCAGGACGTCCTCGTCCTCGTAGATGACGTCGATCGGGATGTCCTCGCCGAGCAGCGACAGGGCGGGCTGCGCATCGGGGACGTCGACGACGAGATCCTCACCCGCGTGGAGCTTGTACGACGGTTCGACGACCGCACCGTTCGCGGTCACGCGCCCGTCGCGCGCGAGCCGCTGGATCGCGCTCCGGCTGAGCTGCGTGCGTGCGGCGAGGAACAGATCGATCCGCTGGCCGGCTTCGTCGGCCCGCAGCTCCAGGCGCTCGCTCATTGGTGCACCCTGCATGTGCGTCGACCTAGAGTCGGCGCGCTTCGGTGCCCACCGGAGGAGGACCAAGCTCGCTCGTCCCTCGAGGACCCGCATGAGACCAGTCCCCTCCGGTGGTCCGGGCGGCAGGAACCG
>JBBQHN010000065.1:0-10615 GCA_038324015.1 Candidatus Limnocylindria bacterium
CCGCTCGAGCGCTTCTTCGCGGCCGAGACGTACCACCAGAACTACGCCGAGCGGAATCCCGGCCAGCCCTATATCCAGGCCACCGCGCTGCCCAAGGTCAAGAAGCTCCGCCAGTACTACGCGGACCAGCTCAGGCGGGACGAGCCCGCTCTAGCGAAGCAGCGTGACGATCACCGCGAGCACCACCTGGGCAACGAGCGCATGTGACACATCGATGCCCCAAAGACCCCACGGCCGCTTCGCAAAGATGGTGTTCGCCGTGCAGTAGCTCAGAAGGAATCCCGCGAACACCAGCAGCCCGAGCATGATGCCGTCACCGGCCGTCGTTGCCTTGAGGTTGATCGCGAGCACGGCCATGACGAACGAGTTGAGCGTTCCCGAGAGGATCGACACGATGAACTCCGGGCCTGGCTCAGCTCTTCGCCCGGGCGGCCCATGTACGCGATCCAACGGCTTCCGAACACGTTGGGCATGAACCAGACGAATCCGATGATGAGCAGCGCGACATTCCCGGCGATGACGCCGACCCAGTTGACCGCGAAGCTGAGTGCCATCCGTGCCGTCCCTCCGTCGCGCGCGATCGTGGCGCGGATGCTACTCGCCGCCGATAGCATCGCCCGGATGCCCAACAGCTCCGACCCGAGTCGCGGCGAGGTCTTTCGCTACTTCCTCGGGCTCGGATTCGTGAACATCGGCGGCCCGGTCTCGCAGATCACGATGCTGTTCCAGGGCATCGTCGAGCGGCGACGCTGGCTCGACCGCGACCGGTTCCTTCGGATCATGAGCGTCTGCCATGTGCTTCCGGGCCCCGAGGCGCTGCAGCTCGCGATCTACGTCGGCTATCTCACTGCGCGCATTCCGGGCGGCATCCTCGCCGGCATCACGTTCGTGCTGCCGGGCGCGGTCGCCATCACGGTCCTCGCGTGGGCGTACGTGACGTATGGGTCGCTGCCCGCGGTCAACGACGCCCTCTACGTCCTCAAGCCCGCGGTGCTCGGCATCATCGCCGCAGGTCTGGTGAAGCTTGGCCGGGCCTCGCTCACCGGCGTCCGGCTCGCGGCGATCGCGGCCGGCGCCTTCCTGCTCATCCGGTTCGCCGGGATCGATCTCGTCGTCGTGATGGGCCTCGCCGCGCTCGCGAACCTCGCGTTGCGGCGTGCGGTGCGGACGCCGGTCCTCGCGATCCTGCCGCTTGTCGCGCTGACCCTGTCGGGCTGGCTCGATTTCGCGTGGGTGTTCCTCAAGACCGGCCTGTTCAGCTTCGGTGGCGCGTACGGGTCGATCGCGTTCCTCCAACGCGGCGCGGTCGAGGAGCACGGCTGGCTCACCACGGCCCAGCTCCTCGATGGCGTCGCCCTCAGCGTCGCCACGCCTGGTCCGTTCATGCTGTTCGTGACCTTCGCGGGCTACCTCGCGGCCGGCGTCCCGGGAGCGATCGTCGCGACGGTCGCGGTCTTCCTGCCGTCGTTCGTCCTCGTGCTCGTCTTTGCGCGCTGGATCGAGCCCGTACTCGAGCGGCCTGCCGTCCGCGATGCCATCGCCGGCGTCACCGCGGCGGTCGTCGCGGTCATCCTGTCGGTCGGGCTCGCGCTGACGCCGGCCGCCGTTACCGATCCGTTGACCGTCGTGATCGCGCTCGTGGGCTTTGGGGCGATCTTCGTCGCAAAGCGCGATGCGGCGCTCGTCGCCGTTGTTGCGATGCTCGCCGGCGTGGCCTTCGCCGCCCTACGCGCTGTCAGGTAGCGCCGTCGCTGGCACGGCGCTTGCCTACGGAACCGCTCATGGACAACATGACCGCCCCCCACTCGAGCACGTCAGTGCTCTGCCGGTGCACCCGGTGCGACCGTGACCGTCTCGTGCTGAGCTCGCTCTCGCCCCGGATCGCGCGCGTCCTCCGCCGGGCGATCAACTCGAGCCGCTAGCCCCGGTCGGGCTCGCGCGCGATCGGGGTCGCGCGATCGGGGTCGCGCGATCGGGATGCCTTTCGTCTCGGTCCCGGAGCCTGCGGCGCCGATGGATACGCGCTTGCCCTTGAGGTCGGGGATCGTGTTGATCCCTGCGGACGCCTTGACGACGATGTGCATGTAGTTCGAGTACCTGACCGCGATCGTCTTTCGCGGATGAGCTTCATGTTGTCGACCGATACGGGCGTCGTCTGGGCGCTGGCCGCGGACCTTCATCCGTTTCGTGAGCATGTCCGCGAGTCCGGCGCCGTAGACGATGTACACGCCACCGGTCCCGCCGGTGACGATGTTGATCGTCTTGCCCGTGAAGTCGGGTGCCTTGCTCGCGGTGCCTAGCGGGGCTGGCTTCGCCGCTGGCGCCTGACCTTCGCGGCGGCCATCCGGCGCTTCTCGTCGTCGGTCTCGGCGACGAGGGGCGGGATCGGGACCGGTTTGCCGTCGGCGTCGATCGCGACGTAGACGAGGTAGGCCGACGACACATGGACGATCTTCCCGGTCAGGATGTCCTCGGCGTCCACCCGGACACCGATCTCCATGCTCTTGGTCCCGACGTCGTTCACCGAGGCGCGCGCCGTCACGAGATTGCCCACGTAGACCGGCGCAAGGAAGGACAGCTCGTCCACCCGGGCGGTGACCACCCGCTGGCGCGCGTGCCTGCCCGCGGCCGCGCCCGCGCATTCGTCGATGAGCTTCATGATCTCGCCACCGTGGACATTCCCCGAGGGGTTGGCGTCGCTCGGCAGCATCGACTTCGCGAACACGGTCTTCGAAGCGGCCACAGGCTTTGCGGCAAGCGTCATGGCGTCCCGACCGCAAGCCCAAGGCCGCGAGCCCATGCCTCGAGGCGAGACAGGTACCACGTCGCCTTCGCGCCGCGGTGGAACGCAATGATGGGTGCGAGCGCCGCCGCGGCCTCCTCGGTCGCGCCCGCAGCGACCAGCCGCCTGACGAGTTCCTGGGTGAGAACGATCCGCTGGATGGGGGCAGGTCGGTCGGCCAGCTCGGTGAGCGCATGACGGAGCTTCTCGATGCCCTCCGCTGGATCGCCAGCGTCACCGTGGGTCATGACATCGGCGTACGCGCGGCTGGCGCGCTGCGAGGCGGTCCGACCGGCGATGCTGTGCAGCTTCGCGGACCAACGAGCCTCGGCAGCGGTATCGCCCAGCTCCCGAGCGGCGATGACCGCGGCGAGCCCCGCGCCCATTGTCGGTCCGATCTCGGTGGTGCCGATCAGTGCGTACGCCGGATCGGCGGCCGCGATGGTCTGGGCCCACATCTCCGCGATGAAGTACCCGTGCGTGCTCGCGGTGGCGGATGCGAGCCACTGTGAATCGCCGGGAGACGTCAACCGGCGGTGCGCCGCCTCCAGACGGGCGACATGCGCCGGGAGCGGACCCTCTCGGGCGATACCGATGATCGCCGCGAGCTGCTCGCGCCCTGCGCCCCAGATGCCCTCGTTCGCGCCCTCGCTCGCCACGGCGAGCGCGGTGTCCCAGTCGCCGTCGAAGAACGGATACAGGCACTCCCGATTCAGCTGCGCGTCGGATCGGTGGCCGTGCTTCCTCGCGTACGCCACCGTCTGATTGTGGACGCGTAGCGCTTCGCTGAAGGGAGCATCGCCCGACATGAGGACGGCGA
The DNA here is from genome assembly GCA_038324015.1 of Candidatus Limnocylindria bacterium. Lineage (GTDB taxonomy): Bacteria > Chloroflexota > Limnocylindria > P2-11E > P2-11E > UBA4735. The sequence continues at coordinate 3,603 of JBBQHN010000065.1, forward strand.
TGGTGTTGTTGAGCGCCCGTTCGGCTTCGGCGATGAAGCCATGCTCATCAGCCTGCGCAAAGCCCCTGCGCAGGATGGCGACGCCCTCGTCACGCCGGTCCATGCCGAGCGCCGTCCCCACCGTATTCGTCGCCGCGATCTCGGTCTCGAGCGCTCCCACCTCTTTCGCCATGCGGGCAGCACGCTCTCCGATGTCGATGGCGTCGCTGCGGCGCTGGTCGATCATCGCGAGGCGGGCCAGCTCCGCATAGCACGCGGCGAGCGGCGCGCTCGGACCGAGCGGCTCGAGCAGCGCGACGCCTTCGCGCACCGTGTCGGTAGCCTGCTGCGTCTGGCCGAGGTACCACTGGCAGAGCCCGACGCGGTGGATCGCCGCGCCGGCAGCCAGCAGATCGCCGCGCGAGGCGGAGGTCGCGCGCGCTTCCTGTGCCGCGCGCAGGGCACGCGCGGTGTCCGCGACCGTGAGGGACACATCGGAGAGACGGAGGAACAGCTCCGGGAGTGCCGCGTCGTCCTCGGGTGCGATCTCGATCGCCCGCTCCAGGTGCCGGATCGCGGCGCCCGGCGCGGACATGCGAATGGAGCGGTCGGCAGCGAGCGCGTGATAGCGGTACGCGCGGGCCGTGTCGCGCGCCTCGTCGAAGTGATACGCGAGCTCCTCGGCCCGTTCCGCTGAGCCCGCGGGCACGCTGCGCTCGATCGCCTCAGCGACGCTCCGGTGGAGCATCCGGCGCTCGCGCTGGAGGAGCTCCGTGAGCACGGCTTCGCGCGACAGGGCGTGCCGGAACGCGTAGGTTTCGTTGCCCGCGGCGTCGGTCTCCTCGCGCACGAGCTGCGCCTCGATCGCGCTCTTGATCGCGTCGACGAGCGTGGTTTCGTCCAAGCCGCTCACGGCACCGAGGATCTCGAAGTCGAAGCGCTGGCCGATGACCGCTGCGATCTGCATCGCCTTGCGGGCGCGCGGCTCGAGCGCGAGCAGCCGCTGCTGGACCGCGTCGCGGACCGAGGCCGGTATCGCGAGGTCGGCGACGGCCTTTGTCCTGTGCCACGCGCCCTCGCGATATTCGAGCTCGCCCTTCTCCACGAGGGCGCGCAGGATCTCCTCGACGAAGAAGGGGTTTCCTTCGGTTCGCTCGAACAGAGCAAGGCGGAACTCGGCCGTCGCCGGTTGCGCCAGCCCGAGCGCGGCGCGGATGACGTCGCCCGTCTCCTCGAGGGTCAGCTTCTTGAGGCGCACATCATCGGCAAGACGGCTTCGGCTGAGCTCCGCCAACACGTGGTTGATGGGATGGAGGCGGTGCAGCTCGTCGCTGCGGTAGGTGGCGACGAGCAGGACCCGATCGTCGCGCAGCTTTCGCGCGAGGTAGGGGATCAGCTCGTTCGTTGCTTCGTCCGCCCAGTGGAGGTCTTCGATGATGAGCACGATGGGCTGCCCGCGCGCCGCTTCGCTGAGGCGCTCCGCGAATGCGACGTGCACTTTGTAGCGCTCGACCTCGACCGCGGGAAGCGCGCCCGGGCCACCCTGGGAGAGCTCCGGCGGAAGCACGAGATCGCCCGACAGGAAGGCGTCGATGAACGGACCGAACGGCCGGCGGGCTTCGATCTCGGTGCATTCTCCCGTCAGGACGCGGACTCCGTGTGCCCGCGCCTTCTCGATGAACTGGCGGATCAGCGCGCTCTTGCCCAGCCCCGCCTCGCCCGAAACGAGCAGCGCGCGGCCGCGACCAGCGATCGCCTCGAGCAACTGGTCCTCGAGCGTCGCAAGCTCGTGATCGCGCCCGATGATCACCGGAGAGAGCACCTGCTGGGTCGCGCGGCCTTCGGCAGCGATCGCGGTGTCGGTCACCGCCCGTGCCGACTGCGTGGCGGGCGCCCGCGCCAGGCGCCAATCCACGCTGAAGACGCGCGGAGGCGCATCGAGCCCCTTGAGCGTCAGGCCGATCCGTTCTTCCATCGGCAAGGCCACGCTCCGCGGGAGCAGAGCGCGAACGACCTCGGTCACCAGGAGCTCCCCCGCGCTCGCGCCCTGCGCCAGCCGAGCCGCGACGATGACGGCCGATCCGACGTACTGCCCCTCGTGGGGCACCGGTTCGCCGGCGTGGATCCCGATACCGATGCGCATCGAGCGGTCGGGATGCCGGCGCGAGTACTGCTCCGCTTCGCGAAGGATCGCGGCCGCGCAGGTCACGGCCGACCCCGTGGTGCTGAACACGACATAGAAGGAGTCGCCTTCGGTCTTCACCTCGCCGCCCTCGTGGTGCGCGAGTTCGGCCCGGACGATCCGGCGATAGTCGGCGATCAAGGTCGCCGCCGCCGAGTCGCCGTGCTGCTCGACGAAACGGGTGTAGTCGCGCAGGTCGGAGAACAGGAAGGTCTTCGTGGCCAGCATGGCGAAAGTGTGGCACCCCGCCGCCGCCACCGCCTAGCATCGCCCGGTGAGCGTGTTGTCGCGTGAGGAGCTTCGGGCCGCCCTCGCGGCGCATCCGCCGCTCGTCGAAGGTATCGATCAGCAGACCCAGCTCCAGCCGAACGGCATCGATCTCCGTATCGACCGGGTGCAGCGCCTCACGTCGCCTGGGCTGCTCGGCGCCGCGGCACACCTTCGCGAGCCCGCCGCGCGCGAGGACGTGCATCCGGATGGCGACGGCTGGTGGGATCTGCATGCGGGAAGCTACGTCATCGGGTACGCGGAGACGGTGAACCTCCCTCCCGATCTCATGGCCTTCGCGCGGCCGCGCTCGAGCCTGCTGCGCTCGGGCGTCGCGATCCACACCGCGGTGTGGGATGCCGGCTACTCCGGACGCGGTGAGGGCCTGCTCAGCGTGCTGAACCCGAAGGGCTATCGCCTGCAGCGGGGCGCAGCTGTCCTCCAGCTCGTGTTCCTGCGTCTCAGCATCGCGACCGCCGAGGGCTATCGCGGCACGTACCAGGGCGAGGGTCAGGCGCCACCGAAGTGAGCCGCACCGTGCTCCATGACGCCGCGCTCGCCGATGGCTCGTCCGACTCGGTGCAGCTGGGCATCAGCGTCGCGATCGCGGGTGGCCGGATCGAGGCGATCGGTCCCAATGACACGATCGATCGGACCGGCGCCCTGGTCATCGACGCGGGCGGTGCCGTCATCGTTCCCGCGATGGTCGACTGCCACAGCCACCTCACGATGCAGGGCGGCAGCCATTGGATCGAGCGCGGCGACGATCCGCCGGCGGTCCTCCGCCAGGTCGCGCGTGACAACGCGAAGCGGCTGGTGCAGGCCGGCGTGCTGTGGGCCCGCGATGTCGGTTCGCCGAGCGCGGACGGACGGCCGATCTCCCTCGATGTGCGCGACGAGCTGAGCGGCAAGGCCGGCAACCCCTATATCCGCGTGGCGGGCACGTGGATCGGCGCCACCGGCTATCCCGACATGTGGGTCACGACCGACGATGACGGCCTCACCGCGGCCGCGCTCCACCAGCTCGATCTCGGTACCGACTTCGTGAAGATCTACATGGATGCGCCCGGCGGCGTGCGGGACTCGCCGTTCGGCGTCGAGGCGCTGACCGCGATGACCAGGACCGTGCACGCGCGCGGTGCGCGGGTCGCCTGCCACTCCGGCTACCTCGACGGTGCCCGCGTTGCGGCCGAGGCGGGGGTGGACTCGATCGAGCACGGCATGGAGCTCGACGACGACATCGCGCGGACGATGAAGAAGAACGGCGTGACCCTCACGTCGACACTCTCGGTCTTCGCGTCATGGGAGTCGTTCGAGCGGACGACCGCGATCGAGCGGTTCACGACAAGCGAGAGCAAGGCGCGCATGGCGAAGCGCAAAGAAGGTGCCTACGCGTCCGTCGCCGCCGCGAAGCGCGCGGGCGTGCGCATCGCCACCGGTTCCGACTTCGGCGGCGGTTCGGTCCGCGCCGGCCATCTTGCCTGGGAGGTGGAGCTGCTCGTCTCGGCCGGCCTCACGCCGCGCGAGGCGCTGGTCGCGGCGACGCGCGCCGGCGGCGAGCTCCTCGGTCACGATCACGCCGGGCGCATCGGGGTCGGGATGCCCGCGGACCTCGTCCTGGTGCACGGCGATCCGCTTTCCGACGCCCGCGCGCTGTGGCGCGTGTGGGCGGTGTTCCAGGCCGGTGCGCGCGTCGCCTGAGCGAGATCGGACAGCCCAAGACCGCCTGAACGAACGGCCGGGCAAGCGCCCGAGCGAGCAATCGCTCGGCGCTGTCCGTTACGCACTCGACCTGCGACCATCCACCGTCATGACCGACGAGCTCACGCCGACAATGCCCCTCATCCCGCCCGAGTCGAACGTCGAGACCCGCGTCGAGGACTTCACCCAGGACGCCGACCTCTCCTGGGTCGTCGACCTGTTGACGAGCCGACGTGACGAGATCCTGACGCGGTGGCTCGATGCGGCGACCGACCAGCCGTTCCACCGCTCGCGCGGCGAGCGTGCGGTCGCGGACCACATCCCGGCCCTGTTCGACGCGCTCACCACGCTGCTGAACCGGTACAGCGACCCCGAGCGCAACGCAGGAGTTCCGCTCGAGGATCCCGAAGTCCTCGCTGCGGCGCAAAGCCATGCCCGGGTGCGGTTCCAGCAGGGATTCACCGCTCCCGACATCGCGACGGAGTTCCGTCTTCTCCGTCAGGAGATCGGACGCGCGCTGCGGCGCTACGTGACCGATCGCTCGCCGACCACGGACGTGGTCGGAGCCGAGCTCCTGCTGCACGACGCGCTCGATGGCGCCGTGTTCGTCGCACTGACGGAGCTGAACGACCACGAGGTCGCGCGCCGCGAGGCCGAGCGCGCCCTGGAAGAGGAGCGCCGCGACGCCGCGAACGAGCGCGAGGCGTTCTTCGCGACGCTGGGCCACGATCTGAAAAGTCCCCTCGCGAGCGCGACGGCCATCGCGCAGCTGCTCCGCCACCAGCTCACCAAGGACCGGCTCGATGTCGCGACGCTCGCCCCGCGTCTCTTGGACATCGAAGCCGCTCTCCGGCGCGGCGCCCTCCGCGTCGACGAGCTCATGGATCTCGCGCGGCGCGATGCGGCCAATGTTACCGAGCTGCACTGCGAGCCGGTCGACCTGGTCGCTCTCGTCACCAGCGTGTTCGACGGCTATCGGATCACGAATGACCGCCATGAGTTCGTAGTCGAACCTGGGATCGATCCGGTCGTCGGCGACTGGGACCGCGATCGCCTCGAACGCTCGATCGATAACCTGGTGAGCAACGCGATCAAGTTCAGTCCACATGGCGGGCGCATCTCGGGCCTGGTCACCGAGCAGCGCGACGGGGACGCGCGATGCGCGGTCCTCGCGTTATCCGACGAGGGCCTCGGGATCAGAGCTGAGGAGCTCGAGTCGATCTTCAGTCGGTTCCGTCGGGGCTCCAACGCCGAGGGACTTCCCGGGAGCGGCGTGGGCCTTTGGTCGGTACGCCGGATCATCGAACAGCACGGCGGAACGCTCGCAGTGACCTCCGGACTGGCCAAGGGCAGCACGTTCACCGTCCGCCTCCCGATCTCGCGAACCGGGACCTAGACCGGCTCAGCCCGCGCTCGGGAGATCGATCCCCTTGTCCTTTGCGAATGCGACCGCATCCGGGTAGCCGGCGTCCGCGTGACGCATGACGCCGGTGCCGGGATCGGTGGTGAGGACTCGCTCCAGCTTCTTCCGTCCGAGCGCTGTGCCGTCCGCGACCACGACCATGCCGGCATGGATCGAGTTGCCGATCCCGACACCGCCCCCGTGATGTACCGATACCCACGTCGCGCCCGCCGCCGTGTTCACGAGCGCGTTCAGGATCGGCCAGTCCGCGATCGCGTCACTGCCATCGCGCATCCCCTCGGTCTCGCGGTTCGGTGACGCGACCGACCCCGAGTCGAGGTGATCCCGTCCGATGACGATCGGCGCGCTCACCTTCCCGGTCCGCACCAGGTCGTCGATACGGGCACCGAACTCGGCGCGCTCGCCGTACCCGAGCCAGCAGACGCGGGCCGGCAGACCCTGGAACGGCACGCGGTCTTGGGCGAGCTTGATCCACCGCGCGAGCGAGGCATCCTTGGGGAAGAGCTCGAGCACCGCTTGATCGGTCGCGTGGATGTCCCTCGGATCGCCCGAGAGCGCGACCCAGCGGAACGGTCCGCGTCCGGTCTCGAAGAGCGGACGGATGTACGCGGGCACGAAGCCGGGGTAATCGAACGCGCGGGCGAAGCCCGCGGTCTGCGCCTCGCCGCGGAGGTTGTTCCCGTAATCGAACGCGACCGCGCCGCGATCCTTCAGCGCGACGATCGCCTCGCACTGCTTCGCGATGGCTGCGCGCGACGCCGCGATGTACGCCTCGGGGTCATTGATCCGCAGCACGCCGACGTGCCGCACGTCCGGCACATAGCCGTCGAGCGGATCGTGCGCTGACGTCTGGTCGGTCACGACGTCGACCCGCACACCGCGCCGGACGAGCCCGGGTAGCACCGCCGCCGCGTTGGCGACGAGCCCGATGGACCGCGGTGTCCGCGCGCGGAGGTGTCCTTCTGTGCGCGCGAGCGCGTCATAGAGGTCCGTCGCGATCTCGTCGAGGAAGCCCTGTTTCAGCCGCCGGTCGGCGCGGGTCGGGTCGACCTCGACGACGAGCGCGACGCCGCCGTTCATCGTGATCGCGAGCGGCTGCGCGCCACCCATGCCACCGAGGCCCGCGGTGACGACGAGCCGGCCAGCGAGCGTGCCGTCGAAGTGCGTCCGCGCGACCGCGGCGAATGTCTCGAAGGTGCCCTGCAGGATCCCCTGGGTCCCGATGTAGATCCAGGAGCCCGCGGTCATCTGCCCGTACATCGTCAGGCCCATCGCCTCGAGCACGCGGAACTCGTCCCAGGTCGCCCACTTCGGCACGAGCATCGCGTTCGAGATGAGCACCCGCGGCGCCCACTCGTGCGTGCGGAAGACGCCGACCGGCTTCCCGGATTGCACGAGCAGCGTCTCATCGTTCTTGAGCCGCTGGAGGGTCGTGAGGATCGTGTCGAACGCCGGCCACGA
>JBBQHN010000066.1:0-10527 GCA_038324015.1 Candidatus Limnocylindria bacterium
ATCCTCCGGGTGCACGCGTCCCCGGGCGAAGCGGGCATGCGCGCGCAGGCGCTCGGCGGCGAGGAGGCGCGAGTACGCGACGTCGCGGACGAGACCGTGGTGGAAGCGATAGCCGCTGGCTGAGGTGTCCAAGAATTGCAGATCGACGAGCCGAGCAACGGCGCGGGCCGTCTCGGCGATGTCCGCGTCGATAAGGAAGGCAGCGTCCGCCGCGGAGAACGCATCGCCCGCAACAGCGGCCAGGGACAGCAGAACACGCTCGCTCGACTGGAGCTGGTCGAGTCGCGCGCCCAGCGCGCCTTGGAGGGTGAGCGGAAGATCCTCGCGTTCGCGTGTCGAACGGGCGAGCTCCATGAGGAAGAGCGGATTGCCTTCGGCTCGTTCCACCACACCGTCATCGTCGCGACCAGCGTGCGAGGCAAGCCGGCGGGCCTCGTCCGGCTCGAGCCCCTCCAGCTCGATGAAGAAGCGATCTCCGCTCGGCCGGATCCCCGCGGCGTCCGCGAACTCTGGCCGAGCGGTCGCCACCACGAGGAGCCGCGGCCCACCGAAGGTGAGCCGATCGATCAGGCGTACGACCCAGGGGTCTGCCCAGTGGATATCGTCGACCGCGAGCACGACCAGGCGGTCCGTCCCGAGGAGCGCGATGTAACGTCGCCAGGCGTTGACGATCTCATCCTCGCGCTCCGCCGCGGGGAGGCGGGCAAGCGTCCCGCTTTCGCCGATCCCGGCGCTCTCCGCCAGGCCGGCGACGACGCGCTCGCATTCCGCGTCGTTGGAGCAGATCCGGCCCACCTGCTCGGCGAGCTCGTCGATCGTCGCGACGCCGAGCAACGCCCGCACTGGGGCGAAGACTCCCGTCTCGTCCGGCGGTCGGCACCGCGTGCCGATGACCAGCGCGGCTGAGGCGCGCTCGCGCAGGAACTCCTGCACCAGTCGCGTCTTTCCCTGACCTGGCGGGCCGCTGACGACCGCCAGAACGCACCGTCCCTTCTCCGCGCGTTGGTGCGCGTGGCCGAGCAGCGCCAGCTCGGCATCTCGCCCGACGAAAGGCAGCGCCGGGCGCTCGGGACCACCGACGGTCAGGAGACGCCACATCGGCATTCGTCCGAGACCCTTCAACTCGGTCTCCGGCAGCGCGTCGAAGGCGGCGGAGAATTCGGCAGCCTCGTGCGTCATGGGGCCGACGAGCACCTCACCTGGTTCAGCGCGTTGCTGGAGCCGTGCGGCGACGTTCACGACGGGACCGACGCTCATCTGCTGTTTGGTGTGCTCGGCGGCCGCGAGGTCGACGACCGCCTCCCCCGTCTCGATGCCGACGCGGATCGCGAACGGATGGCCGTGCCCCGCGCCGGCAGCGCACCAGTCACGGATCGCCTCCGCCGCGCGAAGCGCGCGAAGCGCGTCGTCTTCGTGCGCGATCGGGGCCCCGAAGAGGGCGTAGATCGCGTCCCCCACGTACTTCTCGACCGTGCCGCCGTGCGCGGTGATGAGCCGCGAGATCTCGCCGAAGGCGGCACCGAGCTCGCGCTTGAGCCGCTCCGCGCCGAATCGCATCGTCAGCTCGGTCGATCCGACGACATCGACGAACATGCACGTGACCAGGCGGCGCTCTTCACGCACAGCTGTCATCGCGCGAGTCTATGTGCCGATCACCGCGGTATCGATCGCTCTTTGCGACGAGTCGCGCTGGACGGACCAACCCGCGCGTTCAAGGAGAGGACCTAGCCGAGGCGAGGCCGCCAGTCCGCTCAGCCAGAAGTGTCATAGATCCTGTTCGTGAATGTGATCGACGAGCTCCTCACGAATAATGTTGCCTTCACCACTTGCCACGGCCAGCGGCATCTGGAAGTTCGGCTGGCGCGACAGCTCGCGATCGTGTCATGCATGGACTCGCGTCTCGACATCTTCTCCGCTCTCGGTCTGATGGAAGGAGAAGCTCACGTGCTGAGTAATGCCGGCGGCGTGGTGACCGACGACGTGATCCGATCGCTTGCCGTGTCGCAGCGCCGTCTTGGCACGAACGCGGTGATGCTCATCCATCACACCGACTGCGGGACGCAACAGATCACCGACGATGGCTTTCGTGCGGAGCTACAGAAGAACACCGGCGTAGCGGCGGCTTTCGCGATCGAATCCTTCATCGATCTGGAGGCTGACGTGCGCCAGTCGATCGCCCGCGTTCGTAACTCGCTCTTCATCGCGCATCGTGACCGCGTTCGAGGGTTCGTGTACGACGTCGCCACAGGCCAGCTACGGGAAGTGGGCGACACCTAGCACGGAAGCAGGCGCTCGGCGACAAGAATGCGTGTGTGCACTGAGGTGCGACCGAGGCGAACCGCGCAGACAGCGGCCTTTCTAGACAGCCGAGAGCGGCCGACGTGACAACCCGACGATCGCGGCGACGAGCTCCGGCAGGTCGATCGGCTTCGCCAGGTAGCGCTGGAAGCCGGCGGCCATGACGCGCTCGCGATCCCGGGTACTGGCGGACGCCGTCAGCGCGATCGCCGGGATCGATCCTCCGTGGGCGAAGTCAAGCGCCCGAACGCTCCGAATGAAGTCGTAGCCGTCCCGCCCCTCGATCGAGAGGTCACTCAGCAGAACATCGGGTCGCGCACGCTCGATCTCGATCAAGGCAGCCACGACGGTGGCGAACGCGATCACCACGCCACCGCTCTCCTCGAGCATCACCGTGATCACCTCCCGCACGTCGGCATCGTCTTCCAGGACAAGCACGCGCCGCCCCGCAAGACCCCCGTTCAGGCTGGATGTCGCGAGCGGTTCTAGATCCTCGTCCGCCACGAGACGTTTGAGGGTCAACGGCAGCCTCACGGTGAACGTCGCGCCAAGCCCCGGCCCTGCGCTCGCGGCGGTGAGGGCCCCGCCGTGCAGCTCCGCCAGATGTCGAGCGATCCCGAGTCCGAGTCCCAGGCCACCCTGACTGCGGCGGCGCGGTTCTGTGCCGAACGGCGCGAAGACCTGCGTCAGCTGTTCCGCCGAGATCCCGGCTCCCGTGTCGCCCACCTGCATCTCGATGTCGAGGCCGCGGCGAGCGATGCGCACCTCGATCCGCCCTCCGCTCGGAGTGAACTTCATCGCGTTGGACACGAGATTCCCGACGATCTGCTGCACCCGCCCGGCATCGCCCAGGATCGGACCGTCGCCATCTTCGTTCGACACCACCAGCCGGATCCCCTTCGCGTCGGCCGCCGGACGGAGGTTCTCGATAACCGTCTGCACCGCCGAGGTGACCAGCATCGGCGCGAGATCGAGCTGCAGCACGCCGGCGGTGATCCGCGAGACATCGAGCAGATCCTCGATCATCCGAGCCTGCAGGACGGTGTTGCGCTCGATCGCTTCCAGTGCCCGCTCGGTCAGCGCGGTGGAGTGACTCCGAGACCGCAGCACCCTGACCCAGCCCAGCATCGATTGGAGCGGGCTGCGCAGCTCGTGCGAGAGGACCGCGAGGAATTGGTCTTTCGCGCGCGTCGCTTGTTCCGCCACCGCGCGCAACGCCTGCTCGCGCTCGACCAGCGCGGCCCGCGTGCGCTCAAGCTCCTTTTCGGCGGTGACATCCTCGATGGCGAGCAGGATCAAGGGATCCTTCGCCGTCGCCCGCAGCACGAGCCTCGCGTTGAGACGCATCGTTCGCCGTCCGAGACCCTCGAACGTGTGCTCGACCTCGAAGTCGGTGACGACGGTGTCGCGCGGCAGGATCTCCTCAAGCAGCTTGCGCAGCTCCGGGATGTCCCACTGGCGGTTGCCGAGGTCGTAGATGAAGGTGCCCTCGGTCGCCGCGGGCGTCACCCGGAATGTCTCATAGAACGAACGGTTGGCCTGGACGACGTGCAGGCTCGCATCGAGGGTGACGAGCGGCTCGCGCACGGTCTCGAAGGTCGCCCGAGCCACGTCGCGAGCCTCCCGCACTTCGCGTTCGGTGCGTTTGAGATCGTCGATGTCGATGAATGAGACGACCGCGCCCTCGATCCGATTCCCCGCCGCACGGTACGGCCGCACCCGCACCGAATACGAGCGGCCATCGCCGGCCTGCACTTCGCGCTCGACCGGCGCGGGGGTCTCGATCGCCTCCCGGACCATGGCTTCGAGGTCCGGGAATTCGACGCCGAGATGCAGCTGCCCGATCGGACGACCGATGTCGCTGGCGGCCAGGCTCAGGGTGCGCTCCGTCGCCTGGGTCATCCGCCGGATACGTCCATCAGCACCCACGATGATCATCGGGACGTGGGCGCTGGTCAGCACGTTGCTGAGGTCATCGCTCAGGTGGGTCAACTCCAGGTTCCGGTTACCAAGCTCGTCGTTGACCGTGCGATCGAGCTCGGCGTGCGTGCGTTCGTTCGCCCCGGCCAGGCGATCCTGGGAGGCTCCTCTTCGATCGGACGCCGCTTCTCGCCGAGCCAGGGCTGAGCGATCGAGCGCATCAGCCGTGATCCCTGCGTTCACCGACGTCTCGCGCTGCTCGGCGGCCTGGTCGCGCTGCTCGGCGGCCTGGTCGCGCTGCTCGCCGGCGTCGTCGCGCTGGTCCCCGGCCTGGTCGCGCCGCTCGGACGTCGCGTCGTTCACGGGGTCAAACCGACGCGAGCTCCCCGAAGGCAGGGACGATCGAACCATTTCAAGAGCGTTTCCTTCCAGGACCCTGCCGCCGTGGGACTGGCGGCCAAAGCTGCGACTAGGTGAAGGTGCCGTACTGATCGGCCCGGGTCAAACAACAGTCGTGTAACAGTGCGTACCGCAGTTTCAGCCGTGACAGGAACGTCACAACAACGTCGCTCACCTTTGACATGGACTCCGAGGCGCGGCTATCGATCGGGCACGGTCACCCGAAAATCCGCGCCATGACCTTCCTCGTTTGCGCGGAGATCGATCCGACCGCCGTGCGCGGTGGCGATCGCCGCCGCCAGCGCGAGACCGAGCCCGGCACCGCCGTGCTCACGCGACCGCGCGGCGTCCGGGCGAGCGAAGCGGGTGAAGAGCGCGGGGCGATGCTCAGCGGCGATCCCCGGCCCGTGGTCGCGGACCTCGAACCAATGCGCCCCCGGCTCGTGACCGGCGCTGAGCGTGACCGCGGTTCCCGCCGGCGCATAGCGGAGCGCGTTCTCGACGAGGTTGTCGAGGACCCGGCGCAGGAGCGCCGGCTCGGCGAACGCTGCACCGGCGCCATCGGCCGCGGCGTCGATCCGGACCGAGCGGTCGGAGGCCGTCTCCGACCAGCGAGCGGCGGTCTCCTGCAGCAGGTCGTCGAGGTCCACCGCCTGGCGGAGCGGGACGAGCGCGCCGGCGTCGGCCCGGGCGAGCACGAGCAGCCGATCGGCGAGCCGACCAAGGTGATCCACCTCGCCGCGCAGGCTCTCGAGAGTGCGCCGGTACTCGGGCCCGCTCCGGTCATGTGCCAGGGTGACGTCGAGCTCGGTCCGGAGCAGCGCGAGCGGCGCGCGGAGCTCATGGGACGCGTCGGCGGTGAAGCGTCGGAGGCTCTCGAAGCTCGCCTCGAGACGCCCGAGCATGTCGTTGAAGGTGTCGACGAGCTCGCCGAGCTCGTCCGGCGGGACCGCGATCGCGACCCGCCGATGGAGATCCTGACCGCCAAGGGTTCGTGCCAACGAGGTGATCTGGCGCACCGGCCGGAGCGCCCGACCGGCGAGCCAGTACGCCAGCACGCCGCCGGTAAGGATCAGCGCCGTCGAGACGAGGCCGAGGAGCAAGGCGGTCCGGCCGAGTCCGGCGTTCAGCTCACCGACCGATCGACTGAGAACGAGCACCGGCGCGTTCGGCGTCGTGTCGATCGGCTGCGCCACCGCGCGGCGGCTTGCTCCACGGGGATCGCTGACGTCGACCCAGATCCGGCCCTTCGTCCGCGCCTCGGCCGCGATGTTCAGGAGTGTCGCCGCGCCGATCGGCTGACCGGGCGACTGCACGAGCGGCCCTGCTGGTCCGACGATCGCCGTCTCGATCGCGGCGCCGCCAGGTGCTTCGATCGTGTTCTCGCCCGCCCCCAGGCTGTATACGCCGTTCGATTCCTCGACCCCGGCCGCAGTGACGTCAGCCTGGGCCGCGAGGAGCGCGTCGCTGTCGCTCCGTTGGCCGTAGGCCAAGGAGCCGATGACGCCGAGATCCGCGATGAGCAGGGCCACGCCAAGGATCGCGGTCGAGACGAGGGTGAGCCGGCCGCGGGTCCCGCGGACGAAGCGTCTCATTCGTCTGACCCGGCATAGCGGTAGCCCGTGCCACGCACGGTGACGATCGGGTCGCCACCGCCAGCCTCACCGATCTTCTTGCGGATCCGGCCGATGTACACCTCGATGAGATTCCGCCCGCCGTCGAACTCGTAATCCCACACGCTCTCGAGGATCTGCGACCGGGTCACGACCCGCCCGCGATTGAGGAGCAGATATTCGAGGATCGCGAACTCCTTCGCGGTCAGGTCGACCGCCTTCCCCTGCACCCGGAGGAGACGAGCTCCGGTGTCCAGCGCGACCGGGCCCGCCAAGAGCGATCCGGCGCGATCGGGTAGATGCCGCCGCGCGAGCGCGCGGATCCGCGCGATGAGCTCGCGCAAGGCGAAGGGCTTCACCAGATAGTCGTCGGCCCCGGCCTCGAGGCCGCGGACCCGATCGTCCACAGCATCGCGGGCGGTCAGCATGAGCACGGGGGTCTTCACCCGCCGCTCGCGCAGCCGGCGGCAGACCTCGAAGCCATCGAGGGACGGCAGCATGACGTCGAGCACGATGACGTCGAACGGGGTTGCCAGACCGCCAGCCAGGCCGTCCTCGCCGTCGTGCACGGCGTCGACGGCCAGGCCGGCCTCCTCGAGACCCCGACGGAGGTTCGCTGCAAGGCGGCGGTCGTCCTCGACGATCAGCACTCTCACCGGGCCATCATCTGTCACGCCGCTAACGAATGGCTAAACGCCGCCGGGTCCCCGCCTTTAGCGCCCGTTCAGACCGTAGGAGCACGCTCGGTGCAGCCGATGGATTCGGCAACATCAACGAGGAGAAGACAACGTGAAGCGCATCCTTCCCGCCACACTGATCAGCGCGATCCTCGCCGTGGCTGCGTTCGGGGCGATCTCGGCCAACGCCGCGATGCCCACGAAGAACGCGTCGGCGATCGTCGCCGAGCCAGCCCCGCCGCAAGCGACCGAGATTACGGAGCCTGAGGGGACCGAAGCGGCCGAGCCGGCCGAGGCTCCGGGCGCAGCAGACGTCGGTCACGCCGACGACCCGACCGACGCGAACGCCGACCAGCAGTTCGATGGGGAGCAGTAGCGAGGACCTGCTGCCTCCGATCCCTGAGGATGCCCGGCCGCTCGGCCGGGCATCCTCGTATTGAGCGTGGGGACCCGCCGCGGATCTCGTCTGTGCGGCGAAGAGGCGCCGCCCTTGAGCGGCCGCGCTACAGGACGGAGCGGTGTGAAGCGACCGACGCACGGCGGTAGTACCGGCGCCAGATGAGCCGATGGACGGGGATCCAGCGCGGGATGTCGCGCAGGACCGGAACGAACGGCACAAAGATCAGCAGCAGCGTGAAGATCAGCATGAGCAGAACGACCACGAGATCGGCGTTCGCTGCGAAGATGCCACCCGACTGGAACGGCGGCAGCTGATACCAGGCGGTGTACAGCCACAGCCAGGTCTGGCCCGGGTACTGGCCAGTCTCGTTCATCATCCCCCATTGATCTGCGACCAGGTGTTGCGATTCGGCGAGGTCCTTGAAGTGCCCGCCATCGCCCATGAACAGGAGTGGCCGGGTGAGATCGGTCTCATAGAACCGACCGGTGGAGAGCAGCGCGCCGTCGAGTCCGCCGGTGCGGGCAGCCTCAAGCAGATTTTCCATCAGTACCGGAAGTGGCCCGTAGTCACCCGCGACCACGACGACCGCGCCGTTCTTGTCCTCGGCCTTCTGGAGAGCCGTGCTGTATGCGTCCAGCCAGCTGCCCTGCTGCTTGGCATCCGCGGCGGCGTACGACGCGAGAGCGGTCGCGAGGTCGCTGTTGCCGACGCTGGCGTACTTGAGGGGTTGGAGCACGAACTCATTCGCCGGATCGACCGGGAGCCGCACGCCAGCCCAATCTTGTGGCGCGAAGGGACCGAGGCTCTGGACCGACCCGCTGCCGTCGTTGTATGGCGCGCCGTACTGCGCGCTCGTGCTCTGGCCGGCCAGCTCACTGGTCGCGGTCGTCACGAAGTCGACCGGATCGTCCTGCGCCCACCGCTGGACAGTGAGCGGCGGGATATCGGCAGAGGACAGGACCGCAGAAAGGGCGAGGACGAGGATCAGGACCGCGGCCATCGCGATCGCGAGCTCTTTCAGCAGATCGTAGCGAACGGTGCGGACCCCCCGGTAGTAGGCGTCCTGGCGTTCGGCGATGGTGGTCATGTCGCCTCCGGATCGATCGGCTTCACGACGCCGCGCAGCCGGACCTGGATCACATGGACCGCAACGAGAGCGGTCACCAGGACCGGGAACAAGAGCACGTGGAGGCCGTACATCTGGCCGAAGTTGAGGACGTTGAACAGGCCCCCGATGCCGGTCGCGTTGATCGCATCCTTGGCGTTGACCGCGATCCACTGCGAGTCGAAGTTCTGCTGGGAGACGTAGCCGGTGAAGGCCGTGACGATGCACAGCGAGAACACGACGACGCCGACCATCCAGGTGCCGGCCCGGCCGTCGCGCCATCCAGCCATGAAGTACTGGCCCCACAGATGGAGCACGACGAAGACGAAGAACGCCTGCACCGACCAGAAATGGATGCTGTTGAAGAATCGGCCGATGTCGGAGGAGTGCCACCACTGCGGGCCGAAGATCGAGAGGATCACGCCGCTCACCAAGACCCAGGCGAGGCTGGCAATCGTCATGACCCCGAAGACATAGACCCACGAACCGACGTAGTACGGCTGGCGGTCCGGAAGGAGGTGCTCGAGCGGAAGTGCGCCAGCCAGGCGGCCACGCACGCGACGTGTCCAGCTGCGGTCTTCGGCCATCCGTTCAGCCACCTACATTTCCTCGCCCGCGGGCTCGACACTGGCGTGCGGGAATGGCGCGACGAGCGCCACGACAAAGAGGACGATCATGCCCGCGATCGCGAGAAGGTTCGAAGTCGAGATACGAATGAACCCCCACTCGAGCAGGCCCGCGGGACTGTCCACTGTCTCTACTCCCTTGCTCCACGGCGATGGTGGTCCCGATCCCGTATGTCTACGCGTCCACGTCGTATCCCGGAAGGGCGCAACGGCCCCTTCGACATGGGCCGTTCGGCCCAACTTGGCCTGCAGTCGCTGCGCCGGGTACGGGCGCGGGTCAACCATCATGGCGCGTACGCTGGCGGTGCTGGTCATGACGATTTCGTCACGCCTCGGCTGCGGCACGAAGATCGCCGAGCGCAGCCGTCAGTGCGCGGGCGCGGCATCCTCATGCGAGCCACTCTTGGCCGCGATGCAGTCGATCAAATCGTTCCAGGACGAGTCGAATGACCGCGTGCCCTCGCGCTGCAGCTGGGCGGCGAGCGCCAGGTCATCGATCCCGACTCGCGCGAACTCGGCGATCACCGACTCGGAGTCGCCGCCGTCGGCCGGTAGCTCGCCGTGGACCTTCCCATGGTCCGCGAAGGCGAGGAGGGTCTTATCGGGCATGGTGTTGATCGTGTCCGGCGCCGCGAGCGCTTCGACGTAGAGCGTGTCGGAAGCGTTCGGGTCTTTCGTACTGGTGCTCGCCCAGAGCAGCCGCTGCGACCGCGCACCCGCTTCTACCAACGCAGCCCAGCGCGGCGAGGCGAGATGATCCCGATACGCCTTGTACGTCCGCGCGGCGATGGCGATCCCGAGGCGATTCTGAAGTGGCGGCGGAACCCGGTCCTTCACCGCGACATCCCAGCGACTCACGAAGATCGACGCCACGGAACCAACGTTGGGATCGAGGCCAGCCTTGATCCTCCGTGTGATACCGCGCATGTATGCGTCGGCCGCCGCGATGTACTGCTCCGGTGAGAAGAGGAGCGTGACATTGACCGGGACGCCGGCGAAGATCGACTCTTCGATCGCCGGCAGGCCCTCGCGGGTGCCTGGGATCTTGATGAACAAGTTGGGCTTCTCTGCACGGCGATGAAGATCAGCCGCCGCCGCCACGGTGCGCCGGGCATCGTCCGCCAAGAGCGGAGAGACCTCGAGCGAAACCCAGCCGTCCATGCCGTCCGTTCGGTCGTAGACGGGACGGAGCAGATCGGCCGCCTGAGTCAGATCCTCCAAAGCCAGCTCGAAGAAGAGCGGTTCGCCTGACGTGCCTGCCGCGATCTTCCGCTGGATCGCGTTGTCGTACGTCGTCGCCTTCCGGATCGCATGGTCGAAGATCGTCGGATTCGAGGTGAGTCCTGTGATCGCAAGGTCGTCGATGTAGCGGCGGAGCGTCCCGCTGTTGAGGAGATCCCGGGTGATGTTGTCGAGCCAGAGGCTCTGGCCCAGGTCGTGGAGCGCTTGCGTCGCTTTCATCGTCATCCCTTTCCCGGTACGACGGTCG
>JBBQHN010000067.1:0-10497 GCA_038324015.1 Candidatus Limnocylindria bacterium
TTCCTCGGCTGGGGCGGGTACAAGCGCCTGGAACTGCGCGGACCGACACGGTCGATCCAATCCTTCAAGGAGACGGTGGCATGGGCGAAAGCCCGAGTGCTCGGACGCAACGCGAGCTAGCTGACCTGCGGCGACAGATCGACGACGACGTCGACGCGCTCATCGAGCGCGCCAAGGCGGACGTGGACCCGCGCAACCTGCTCCGCCGGCAGCCGGTCGCCGCGCTGGGCACGCTTGGCTCTATCGCGGCGCTCGCGGGAGTGACCATCACGAAGAAGGTCCGCGACGCGCGGCGCAAGACGCCGGACACCGAGATCGAGCGCATCACCGAGCGGCTGGGCGGTCGCATCGACCGGCTCAAGGGCCGCGCGCGCAAGCGGTTCCGCGAGCAGCTCCGTAACGAGATCGCTGATGTCCAGGACGAGAAGCGTGGCCCCAAGGAGGCGCTCTGGGGCGCGGGCCTGGCGGCGCTCACCGCCGCCGCGACGACGTTCGCGCAGCGGTTCGCCGGGCGTCTCACCGGCGACGACGCGGTGAGCGGCACGACAGAGGACCCGCGCCGCTCCTAGCCGCGCGGATGGTCGCTAGCCGATAAGAAGGAAGCCCGCGAACATCACCGAGAGGCCGACGAGATTGGCGAGCTCGAGAACACCCGATGCGCCGGTGAACGTAGCCGTGCCGCCGACCGCGACGATGAGCACACCGGCAGCGATGATGACATTCGCGATTGCCCGCCGGCCGTTGTTGCGTTTCCGCAGAAACACCCACGCGGACCAGAGCGCCCCACCGATCAGCACGATGCTTCCGACTCCACTGCCGACACCGGCGAGGACCCGCGCGAGGGACCCGTTCGGGAAACGTCGACCGCTATCGAGGGCGGCGCTGAGCTCGACCGGCGCCGACACGACCGCGTAGGCCGCGAAGATCGACAACACCGCGACGAGCGCCAGCGCCAGGTGGGCCCACCGTCGGCGCGCCAGCAGATACAGCGTGCCCAGGCTGAGCCAGGCGACGTTGAGGATCGCGCCGAACAGATAGAAGACCCGGTATTCCGCGTCGGTCGTCTCCCCGCTGCGGGCGAGGAATCCCGCGAACGCTGCGACCGCGAACATGGCGAAACCAACGGCCCACATGAGCTGATAGGTCTTGCGGTGACCGACGTACTGACGGACCACCACGAGCGCGAAGACCGCGGCGACCAACGCGGTGATGGCTGGGAGAACGATCACCCCGCCGATGCTCCGCGTGCAGGCCTCGGCCCGCAAGAGGGCTACCGAGCTTTGCGGCGATTCAGGGCGACGAAAACAGCGCCGAGCACCAACAGAAGCGCTGCCGAGTAGAGCGGGACGCCCGCGGCGGGCGCGCCGGCAAGGGCGATCGCGAGCGCCGTCGCCACGGCCGGATCCCGCGTGCCGGCCCCGGCGATCGACGAACGCACGTCCACCCCGGCGATCCGCGCGACGAGCGCGGCGGCGGCCACGGTCACGATGACCAGCGTGACCGCCGCGAGCGCGGCGGCCGGACCGAGCGCCGGGCCACCGGCGACGGCGCTCGCGAGGATCGCGACGAACGCGAGGTCACCAAGCCGGCGGACGACGGTTCGCGGGAGCTCTGGGAGCATCGGCACGACCGACGTGACGCCGGCGCCGATGACGAGTGCCAGCATCGCGCTCTGCATCGCGCCCCCCGCGGCGCCGGCGCGCGTCAGGACGAGGATGAACGACGCCGCGATGGACCCCACGAGGAGCGCACCGGCCCGGTCCATCCGACCGCCGATCGCGGTCGCGAGCGCGGGCGCGGAGAGCAGCGCTGGTGACACGGCGACCGCCAGCAGACCCGCGCGCTCGGCCTCGCCAAGGGCTGGCCCAAGCAGTGCCACGACCAGCAGTCCGGACGCGTACGGGAGCGCGACGACGACGACATTGCGGAGGCGTCGCAGGGCGAGGAGCGCGAGCAGCGGTGTGCGGACGCCGGTTGCGAAGAACGCGATGGCGAGCGCGATGGATATGGCGCCGGCGAGGCTAGCCGCCGAGCTTCTCGCGGAGCGCGGGGATGAGCTCTTCGATCTTCACGCGCACCTGGGACATGTCGTCGCGGTCTCGGATGGTGACCGCTTGATCGGTCAACGATTCGAAGTCGACGGTCACGCAGAGCGGCGTGCCGATCTCGTCCTGGCGACGGTACCGCCTGCCGATCGCCTGCGTCTCGTCGTAGGTCGACTGGAAGTGCGGCCGGATCTTCGCCCACACCGTGCGCGAGAGCTCGCTCAGCTCCGGCTTCTTCGACAGCGGAAGGACCGCGACCTTGTACGGCGCGAGGTCACGGTGCAAGCGCAGGACGACGCGTACACCCTCCTTGTCCGGCTCCTCGTCGTACGCGGCGCAGAGAAACGCGAACGTCGCCCGGTCCGCGCCGACCGCGGTCTCGATGACGTACGGCACGAATTTCTCATTCGCCGCTTCGTCGAAGTACTCGAGCTTCTTGCCCGAGTACTCGGCGTGGCGCTTGAGATCGAAGTCGGTGCGGTTGTGGATGCCCTCGAGCTCCCTCCATCCGAACGGGTAACGGAACTCGATGTCGAACGCGCGCGCTGCGTAGTGCGCGCGCTCGTCGTCGGCGTGCTCGCGGAAGCGGAAGAGCTCGTCGTGCTGCGCGAGGTCGCGGAACCACTGCCGCCGCGTCTCTTTCCACTCCTCGTAGCTGCGCGGCGCATCCTCGGGCCGGACGAAGTACTGCATCTCCATTTGCTCGAACTCGCGCGAGCGGAAGATGAAGTTGCCTGGCGTGATCTCGTTGCGGAATGACTTCCCGATCTGCGCGATGCCGAACGGCAGCTTCCGGCGCATCGACTGCTGCACATTGTCGAAGTTCACGAAGATGCCCTGCGCCGTCTCGGGCCTGAGCCACGCGACCGACGCCGAGTCCTCGACGGGACCGACGAACGTCTTGAACATGAGGTTGAACTTCCGTGGGGCGCCGAGCCTCTTCTGGCCGCAGCTCGGGCACGGCCCGTCGACGCCCGCCGTGAGCTCATCGAGGCGGTAGCGGCGCTTGCAGCTCGCGCACTCCACGAGCGGATCGGTGAAGTTCTCGACGTGTCCGGAGGCCTCCCAGACCCGCGGATGCATGAGGATCGCGGCATCCAGGCCGACGATGTCGTCGCGAAGCTGCACCATCGACCGCCACCAGGCGCGCTTCACGTTGTTCTTGAGCTCGACGCCGAGCGGTCCGAAGTCCCAGGTCGAGCCGGCGCCGCCATAGATCTCGCTCGAGGGGAACACGAAGCCGCGCCGCTTGGCAAGCGACACGAGCTTGTCGAAAAGCTCCGGCGGTGGCGCCTCGGTCATGGGAGAGCGGGAGCCGGATGCGGCAGGCGCGCGAGCTCGTCGAGCAGGCGCGAGGAGTGGATGTCGCGGTCGAGCACGTTCTGGAGGAACGAGCGGAGGTGCCGTTCGAGCTCCGCAGCGAGCGGCTCGTCGACGCGGAGCAGCGCGGCGTTCTCGAAGTCGCTCACCAGCAGATAGCGGAGCGATTTGAGCGCGCGCACCGAAAGTGCCTGCGAGCCGATCGTGGACTGGGGCGCGCAGCGGGCGCACACCAGGCCGCCGGCGTCGACGACCCAGGCATTGGCGACCTCTTCGGGACCTTGGCCGCACTGAACGCAGTGGCCGAGCTCCGGGCGGAACCCGGTGCGGTCCAGCAGATGCAGATCGAACCAGCGGCAGACGAGTGCCGGCACATACCCGGCCGTGAGGTGACGGAGTGCGCTCTCAACGAGGTCGAAGAGCGGCGCGGACGGGGACCGCTCCATCGCAAAGCGATCGGCGAGCTCGACGATGTACCAGCCCGCCGCGATGCCGCCTAGGTCCTCGCGCAGCTCCCGATAGAGCGCAAGCGACTCGGCGCCGGTGAGCACGTCAAGGTTGCGGCCGCGCGCGAGATGGTAGGTCGCGTGCGTCAGCGGCTCGGCATGACCGGCCAGACGGCTCGTCGGCTTGCGGATGCCCTTCGCGACGACGCTGACCTTGCCGAAGTGACGCGTGAGGAGCGTGAGGATCCGGTCCGTCTCACCGAAGTCGATGGTCTTAAGGACGATCGCCTCAGCCCGGTACGTACGCGACCTCATCAGAGGGCAATGGTACGGGCTACCATCGGTCTTGAGTGACAACGACCGGCCGATTCGGTCCACGCATCACGGCGATCGATCAGGAGATCCGCGACGTACTGGCGCAGGCGGACCCCGCCCTGCAACCCTTCTACGGGATGATGCTCTACCACCTTGGCCTCGACGCGCAGCGGCCGGGTGGCGGCAAGCGGATGCGGCCCCTCATGTGCGTCCTGGTGTACGAGGCCCTGGCGGGCGACGCCCAAGGCGTGCTCCCGGCGGCCGCTGCCCTCGAGCTCCTGCACAACTTCACCCTTATCCACGATGACATCGAAGACCAGGACCCGACCCGTCACCACCGCCCGACGGTCTGGTCGGTCTGGGGCGTGCCCCAGGCCATCAACACCGGGGACGGGATGTACGCGACCTCGCGTCTCGCGGTCCAGCGCCTCCGTGACCGGAGCTTCCCGGCCGACCGCATCCTCGACTTTGCCTGCCTCATCGACCAGGCCTGCGTGCGGGTCTGTGAGGGGCAATTCATGGACATCAGCTTCGAGAGCCGGACGGACGTCACGATCGAGCGGTACCGCTCGATGGCCGCGAAGAAGACCGGTGCGCTCATCGCCGCGTGCGCCGAGGGCGCTGCCGTGCTCGCGACGGATGACCCTCGGATCCGCGCATCACTCGCCCGCTTCGGCGACTCGTTCGGCCAGGCCTTCCAGGCCTACGACGACCTTCTCGGCATCTGGGCCACGTCCGAGCGCACCGGCAAGCTCGAGATGCAGGATCTGGTGAAGCGAAAGAAGACGCTGCCGGTGGTGATGGCGTTCGAGAAGGCATCGCCCCGCCTCAAGGCCGAGCTCGTACGCCTCTTCGAGCCGGCGGCTCCGCTACCCGCGACGGACGTCCTGCGCATCCGGGAGATCCTCGACGAGCTCGGGACGCGCGAGCACCTCGAGCAGGAGATCTCGAGCCATCGCGCGCGTGCGCTGCACGAGCTCCACGGCATCGCGGCATCCGCCACATCACGCGAGCCGCTCGCGCTGCTTGAGCAGCTCGTCGCGTCAGCGACCAGCGCCGAAGAGCCCGTCGGGAGCGGCACCCGCTAGCATCCCGGCGTGACCGAGACACTGGTGAAGGCCCCCGGAGGCATCATCTATGAGCCCGGCGAGCGCGTGCTCGCGGTGGGACGACCGTTCGCCTGGTGGGTCCTGCTCGTCGGCCTCGAGCTCGTGCTCCTCGTCGCCGCGGCCGTCGCGGCCGGGCAGAACACGCCGGTCCGTGCCTACGTCGCGCTCGCCGGCGTCGCCGCGGTCTTCGTGTGGCTCCTGGTGCGGTATCTCCAATGGAGCACCCGCGTCTGGGTCCTCACCGACCGCCGCGTGATCGCGAAGAGCGGCATTCTCAACCGCACGCAGGCCGCGGTCCTGCTCGAGCGCGTGCAGGACGCGAGCCTCACCAGGCCGTTCCTCGCATCGATGATCGCGGACTACGGGATCCTTCACCTCGAGACCGCGGGCATCCACTCGGAGGAGCGTGTGACCGAAGGCCTGCACGAGGTCGCGATCACCGGCGCCAGCCAGTTCTACGCCCTGCTCACCGACGCGCTCACGCCGGGACGCTGACCGCCCTCAGGCCGGCGGGAGCCGGCCGGGCACGAATGCGTCGGGCAACAGCTCAGCGAGGGTCGTCACTTTTCGCAGCCCGCCGGTCGTCGCGAGCACGACCTTGAGCTCGGGCGAGAACTCCACCAGGACCTGACGGCATGCGCCGCAGGGCGATGGAAGCATGTCGTCGTCGATGACGATCGCGATCGCGTCCCAGTCCTTGGTCTCGCCCGAGGCTACGGCCGCGAACGCGGCGCAGCGCTCCGCGCAGACCGTGAGGCCGTACGAAACGTTCTCCACGTTCGCCCCGGAGTGGATCTTGTTCCGCTTCGTTCGGATGGCCGCGCCCACCTTGTACTTCGAGTACGGCGTGTAGGCGCGCGCCCTTGCGAGCGACGCGACGCGGATCAGGTCCTCGTCGCCCGGGGGCAACGTCATACGGGCTGCTCCGACCGCGCAGGCTCGCGGATGACGCGGATCCGGCCGATGCGGCGGCCGTCGACGGTCTCGACGATGAACTTCACGCCGTTCCGCTGCACCGTCTCGCCCACCTTCGGCAGACGGCCGAGCTCGTGCGTGATGTAGCCGCCCAGCGTGTCGAACTCCTGCTCGCCGTCGGGATCGCCGAGCCCGAACGTCTCCTTGACCTCGGAGAACGGCACCCGCGCATCCATGAGCGCCTCGTGCTCGGAGACGGGCAGGACCAGCTCCTCGTCGACGTCGTACTCGTCGCGGATCTCGCCGACGATCTCCTCGACGAGGTCCTCGATCGTCACGAGTCCCGCTGTCCCGCCGTACTCGTCGACGACGATCGCGATGTGGACCTTGTCCTTCTGCATCTCGCGCAGGAGCTCATCGACCTTCTTCGTCTCGGGGACGAACTGCGCCGGCCGCAGGAACGGACGGATGGTCACGCTCTCACCGCGTGCGAGGCGCCGGAAGAGGTCCTTCACGTACAGGACGCCGATGATCTCGTCCGGCGACCCCTCGAAGACCGGGATGCGTGAATGCCCAGCGGCAACGACGGCCTCGAGCACCTGCTCCGGCGGCGTGTTCACGTCGATCGCGGTGATGTCCGGGCGCGGGACCATCACCTCGTGGACCTTCTTGTCCCCGAGAGCGAATACGGACGTGATCATGTCGCGCTCGCCGACATCGAGAACGCCCTGCTCCTCGCCGGTCTCGATGAGCGCCTTGATGTCCTCCTCGCTGATGAGGGTGCTCTCTTGCGGGTTCGCGCCGAACGGCGCGGTGACGACTCGGGTCAGGAAGAACAGCACCGTCACGACTGGTCGGGTCAGCCAGGTGATGACGTCGAGCGGGAACACCATGAGCAGCAGGACCTGCTTCGCGTGCCGCGAGCCGATCGAGCGCGGCACGAACAGACCAAAGAGCACCGCCACCAAGGACAGGACGGCCACAGTCGCAACGACCGAACCGACGTCGCTGAACACCGCCGCGATGCCGACGAGCCGCAGCAGCTCCGAGAGCCGTGGCGCGAGGAACGCGGCGGCGATGCCGGAGAACGCGAAGATCACGAAGAACTCCACCACCTGGATCGCGGCGAGGTAGCGCACCCGGCGCTCCCCCATCCGGCCGGCGCGCCGGCCGCGGCGGCCGCGCGTTACGAGCTCCTCGATGATCTGCGGCCGGCGGATCGCGTGGAGCGCGGCCTCGCTCATGGACATGATGGCGAGGACGAAGACGAGCACGAGCTCGACGCCTAGCAGCTCCCAGGACCCCATTACGTCTTGACCTTCTTCTCGGCCTTCTTGATGGAGCGCGCCGGTACGCCGACCGCGAGCATGCCGGGGGCGACGTCCCTTGTCACGACCGCTCCCGCACCGGTGACCGCACCCTCGCCGATCGTGATCGGCGCGCGCAGGAGCGTGTCCGAGCCGATGAACGCGTCGTTCCCGATCGTCGTGCGGTGTTTGTTCGCGCCGTCATAGTTCATCGTGATCGTGCCCGCGCCGATGTTCACCCGCTCACCGACATCCGCGTCGCCGATGTAGCTGAAGTGGTGCATCTTCGTGCCACGGCGGAGCCGCGCCGCTTTGACCTCGCCGAAGTTGCCCATCTGGACGCCCTGCTCGAGGTAGGCACCCGGACGGAGGTGCGAGTACGGACCGATGCGGGCCTCGTCCTCGAGCGTCGCGCCTTCGAGGACCGACGCCTCGACGACGCAGCGTGCGCCAACGGTCGTATCGCGCAGGATCGCGTATGGCCCGATCCGGGAGTCCGGCCCAATGGACGTCGCGCCCTCTAGGACGCAGCCGCGCTCGATGATCGTGTCCGCCGCGATGCGGACGGTGTCGTCCACCGGTGAGGACTCGGGGTCGCGGAAGGTGACGCCCTCGAGCATCAGCTTCGCGCGGATGCGGCGCCGCAGCACCACCTCGGCGGCAGCGAGCTCGACGCGCGTGTTCACGCCGAGTCCCTCCGCCGGATCGGGTGTGCAGAACGCCGCCACGCGCTTCCCGTCGCGGATCGCGACGTCGATGATGTCGGTGAAGAAGACCTCGCCCGTCGCGTTCGGGACAAGCTTCACGATCGACGCCCGCAGCCAGCCGAGGTCGATCACGTAGGCGCCCATGTTGGATTCGGGCAGCAGCTGTTCGTCGGCGGTCGCGACGCGCGCCTCGACGATGCGCTGAACGTCGTCGTGTTCCCCGCGAACGATGCGTCCGTACGCGTTGTCGGTCCCGACCTTGGCCGTGAGCACGGCAATGGCCGCTCCGCGCTCGGCGCGCAGGGCACGGAGCCGTTCGATGGTCCCCGTGCCGAGCGTCGGCGTATCGCCGTAGAGGACGATGACCTCGCCCGCACGCTCGTCGGTCCCGTCGAGCCCCGCCCGCACCGCGTCGCCGGTGCCTTTCATCTCGCGTTGGATCGCTACGCCGACCCCGTCGGGCAGGACCGCCCGCGCCGCGCTCTCGGTGTCAGGCGACAGGACCACGACCGTGCGGGCTCCCGCGCCGATCGCCGCATCGACCGGCCAACGCAGCAGCGGCTTGCCCGCGCACGAATGGAGGATCTTCGGCGTCTTCGAGCGCATGCGCGTGCTGACCCCGGCAGCGAGGACCAGCGCGAGGAGCGTCACCGTGTTGGTGCGGCCGGGCCCGGCGTCGCCGGCCCCGACCGAGCCCCATTCAAAAAACGTGCTGGGGCGCCAGGATTCGAACCTGGGATAGAGGATTCAAAGTCCTCTGCCTTACCACTTGGCCACGCCCCACCGACGGGACGAGATGCTGCGGGACATGGCGCAAGTCTAGGTTGCGGTCAGGCTGCGGACTGCCCGTTCCCGCCGGGGGGCCGTTTGCCGCGCTTGATCAGCTCCGCAACTCGGCGTCCACCCTTGCGTCCGAGCTGGGCGTAGCCCTCGCTCCCGAGCTGGCTCTTGCGCGCTTCCCCGCCGCGCCGGCCGAGCTGCGCGTAGCCCTCGCTGCCAAGCTGACCCTTGCGGACCTCGCCACCTTTGCGGCCGAGATCGGCGTAGCCGCCGGCGCCGAGCTGCTTCTTCCGCGCCTGGCCGCCGCGCCGCCCGATCTCCCGATAGAACTCGGGTCCGTGTTTCGTCGCGGTCATCTTTCCGCCTTTGCCCCCAGCTTGCCGGACGGTCATGTCGCCACGCTCATCCATGCTTCAAGACTAGGTCCCATAGGGCGCTGTCAAGAAGGAATCCCGTCTGGCACGACAAAGTCGTGCTCGCCATGCCAGACGCCCCAGACCAGGGCGAGCGCCTTCTTCATGCAGTGGCCCAGCGCGTTCATCTTCGACTTGCCGGCGGCCCGCTTGCGCAGGTAGTGGGCCCGGATGACCGGGTTGTGCTGGACCCCGACCAGGGCCATCCGGTAGAGCGCCGTCCGCAGATACGCATCGCCGGTCTTGGCCATGTGCCAGCTCGTCTCGGGGTCCGCACCCTTCTTCCCGGAGCTGCGCTCAGCAGCGTGGACCCCGGCGAAGGCGACCAGCTGGTCGAAGTCATTGAACCGGTGGATGTCGCCGATCTCGGCGACGAGCGCTGCGGCGGTCGCCGCCCCGACCCCGGGGATCGTCCGGAGGCGCCGGACCACCTCGGAGTCGACGACCGTGGCAAGGTGGGCCTCGGCCCGCTCGATCTGGGCCTCGAGCGACTCGTACTGCTCGATCAGGATCTCCATCTCGAACCCGACCTGGCGGTCGAGCTCGGGAGCAGCGACGGTGGTCTTGGACAGGGCGTGGACCAGCGCGGCCTTCTTCGGGCCGATACTCCGTCCACCCGCGGTGCGGGCCTGCGCGAGCGTCGTCTGACGCCGGCTGGCGGCGGCCCGAGCGGTCGGGGCGATCTTGAGCAGCGCGATCGCTGAGGCGCACGAAGGATCCTCGTACGCCTCGCGCAGCTCGGGAAAGCCGATGTCGATGAGCCGCAGGATCCGCTGGCAGACCCGGGCCTGCTCCCGGACCAGGGTCATCGCGAAACGCGCCGCCTCGCGCAGCTCGGCGGACGCAAGGACGTCGCGGGTCCGCGGTCGATCGACCATCCCTAGCGCGGCGAGGGTACGCGCGTCGGCCGGATCGGACTTGGCCCGCTGCATCCGGCGCTTGGCGAAGTACTTGGAGGCCGCCGGATTGATCAGCGCGACCGGGACGCCCCGCCCCGCGAGGTGGCTGGCGATCGAGAACCAATAGTGGCCGCTGGATTCAAGGACCGCCCGATCGATCGGCCCGAGCTCGGCACAGAGCCGGTCCAGGGCATCGAAGCCGGCCCGGTCGGCCCCGATCCGCAGCACCCGTCGCTCGGCC
>JBBQHN010000068.1:0-10379 GCA_038324015.1 Candidatus Limnocylindria bacterium
CGCCCGGAGGATGTTCGTCACGCCGGCGACGTGCCGGGCGACGTCGGCCTCGATGACGAGGCCACGACCGCCGGACTCGGCGAGCATCGCGGCGACACCGTTGAGCGTGGCGACGGCGTAGAGCGACCCCGGCCGCTCGCCGGTCGGCGCGCTCTTCACCGCCCACGCCGCGCCATACGCATTCGCCATGCGCGCGATGCGCGTGTCGAGCGCCGGATCGCCGGTCTCGCGGTAGATGACGAACGGGATGAGGTCCTCGATGAGGTCGCCCGCGTGCAGGTCGACGGCGTGATCGCACCGCACGATGACCTCGGTCAGGAGCCGGTGCGCGAAACGCTCGCCCCAGCTGCCGTCGGCCCGTCCGGGGAACAGCCGGTTCAGATTTTCGTTGTCCTCGGGGTTCACGTAGATGCTCCGCTCGAAAAATCCCGGCCGATTGAGGAGCGGGAGCACGAGGATCGTTCCGCGGACGGCGCCGGGGTCGAGGGTGCGTCCGAGGCGGATCGCGGCCTCAATGCCGGTGTACTCGGCCGCGTGGACGCCGGCGGTGATGAGGACGGTCGGTCCCGGCGTGGGCCCGCACAGCGCGAGATACGGCCAGTCGTAACGCTCGAGGCCGGGATCGCCGGCGAAGGTGAACGTTCCGGTGCTCCGCTCCCGGGCGGCGGGTAGGCGGATCGGGCCGAGCGCGGCCGAACTCACGCCGGCGCCCGGACCGCCGGATCGCGGAACAACAGGATCGAGGCGGTAAAGCCGTGGAGGAAATTCTTGCCGGAGACCGGACCGATCTCGCCCGCCGCGAAGAAGCCCGCGACCGGTATGTCACCGAATACCCGGTGGACCGCGCCCACGTCGTGATCGGGTTCACCGAACAGTGCCTGGCCCCGGCCGTTGCAGGAGAACAGCAGACCGCCGGCCACTTCGCCTGAGCGACCAGCGCGCTCCCGCTCGAGCACGACGCGAAGGTCCTCGCGGGCGGAGCCGGCGTCACGCACCTGGAACTGCACGGTCCGTCCGATCTCGAGCCGGTCGCTGATGGAGATCGCACCGGTCGAGCGGTCGACGCCGACGACGTTGCGAACTAGGAAGTCGCCACGGCGGAGCTCTGGCTTGGTCTCGGTGATCGCGCTCCCGACGTGCAGGCCGCGGCGAATGAGGAGCTGGTCCCGCTCGCTCGACTCGTTGTAGAGCTCCTCGATGCGCGTCACCGCAGGCTCGCCTCCGAGCTCGAACAGGACGTTCTCCTCGGCACGCGTCACGGCGTACGTCTTTCCCACTGGCCGGCACCCCTGCGACACGACCGTGCGCATGCCGGGTCCGGTGAGGATCGCGCCGACGGCGCCATCGCGAAGGATCTCGTCATTGAAGTAGAGGGAATTTCGACCGGCCTCGAGTCCGCCGGACGCATTGCCGCCGACGATCGGCACGCCGGGTGCGGCCTCGTTGAGGTGATCCAGCAGCACGTCCACCGGGAACGAGAATGGGTCGGCCAGCATGAGCACGACCGGATCCCGATCTGCCGAGGGCAGGTCCTCGAGCCCCTCGATGACCGCATGATCACCCTCGCGCTGGAAGGTCAGTCGGAAGGGCTCGACGCCGATGCCCGGCAATGACGCGGCCCATGCCGCGACCGCCGGCGCGTCCTCGATCTCGCGCCGCGCGCCGATGACGCCGCCGGCAGAGCAGCCGAGCACCGTCGCGCCGCCGACACGCTCCGTCGCGATGTCGATGATCGCGCGCTGCACGTCCTCGTGCTGTGGTGACACGAACAGGAGCACGAGGTCCGCGGGGTTTCCGCCGAGTGGCGCGAGGGCCGCGTCGAGCGCGGCGCGTGCCGCCGCGCGTCCGTCCTCGCTCGTCGAAAGACCGCTGCCCATGCGGGGTCGGGTGCTGGCGACCATGTGGACGTCGTGCCGGTCGGTGGTCACATCTTGAGCGTACTGCGCACCCGCGGGCCGTCGACCGGATGGCAGGCCGGCGCTAGGCGCTGGTCGAAACGTGCTCCGGACGCGGCTCGGCCGACGTGGGCGCGGTCGGGAGCGTGAAGGAGAAGGTGCTCCCGACGCCGGGCGCACTCTCGAGCCAGATCCGCCCGCCCTGGAGCTCGACGAGCTTCTTGGCGATCGCGAGCCCGAGGCCGGTCCCGCCGTACTGCCGGGTGGTGCTGGCGTCCTCCTGCCTGAACTCGTCGAACACGTAGCCCTGGGCGTCCGGTGCGATCCCGATGCCGGTGTCGGTGACACCGATGACGATCTCGCCGGCGAATGCCCGGGCGCTCACGGTCACGGAACCGCGAGCGGTGAACTTCACCGCATTTGCCAGGAGGTTGGTGAGGATCTGGTCGAACCGCGGCGGATCGCCGAACGCGTCGGGCAGATCGGCCGGGATCTCGATGAGCATGTCGACGTTCTTCGCCTCGGCGCTCGGACGGACGAGGTCGGTGACCTTCGTCACCGACGAGCGGACATCGATCCGCTCCTGTCCGATCTCCATCCGGCCGGCCTCGATCTTGGCGATGTCGAGCAGTCCGTTGATCAGCCCAAGGAGCGTCGAGCCCGCGGTCGTGACGCGCTTCAGGTCCGCCACCTGCTGCTCGGTCAATGCTCCATCGATCCCGTCGAGCATGAGCTGGCTGTACCCGATGATCGCGTTGAGCGGCGTCCGTAGCTCGTGACTCATGTTGGCGAGGAATTCGCTCTTGAGCCGGTTCGCGCGCGACAGCTCGGCGTTCGTGTCTTCGAGCTCCGCGTTCGCGCGTCCCAGCTCCCGGTTGGTGCTCTCGAGCGCGGTCTCGCGCTCGCTCAGGGCCGTCACCATGGCCGCGAAGCCGGCCTGGAGCCGGCCGATCTCATCCGGCGCGCCCTGGCCGACCACGACGGCCCGATCGCCCCGCACGATCCGCTCCGTCGTGCCGGCCAAGGCCGTCAGCGGATCGGTCAGGCTTCGCGCAAGCCGGAACGAATACGTCGCGCTCGCCAGCCCCAGGAGGACGAGCAGCGTGACGAAAGCCCCGCCGAGGAGCTGCTGCGTTTCGTCGAGCGGCGCGAGGGGTACCAGGACCGCCAGGAGCCCCTCGGCCACGTTATGCGTGAGCAGGACGCTGAACGTACCGAGGTAGTGACGCCCCCCGACGATGATCTGCCGGGTGAGCTGCGCATCGGTGGTCAGGCTGACCTCCGCCAGCGTCGGAAAGCTTGCCGCAGTGAGGTCGCCGAGCGTCGAGGCACGGACAGCGGACCGGTAGAGGATCGCGATCTCGGCGTCGGTCCGTTGCTTGATGGTGGCCAGGATGTTCGTGTCGAGTGCGGCACCCGCCTCGACGAACCCGATCGGGGTCCCGGCGTTGTCGCGGATAACGGAGATCGCATGGACCATGAGGCCGGTGGCCTCGTCCTCGACGACCCAGGCCTCTTCGGCCCGGATCCCGGCGCGGCGGACCAGCTCGGACGGCAGGGTCGCCCCTCGCGGGAAGTCCTGAGCGGCCCCGATGACCGTGCCGGCCGACGTTGCGACATTCAGGAAGTCGAGTCGGAGCCGCACCTTTACCGGGAGCAGGTAGGTCGCGAACCGGGATGCCGACGCATTGCTTGCGACCAGCTGACTCAGGTCAGGCAACCCGGCGATCGTGGCGGCCGCATTTCCCGCGAGGCTCACCCGATCGGCGACGCCACGGTCGGCGTTCGCCGCGAGGCTACGGGCCTCCCGTTCGAAACGGGTGACGATGACCTGATTGGAGATGAGGAACGCCGGCAGGGCGAACGCCACGAGCGCGGCGGCGGTCCAGCCGACCGTCCGGCCGACCAGGCGGCGCAGCAGACCGGGCTGGACGAGCTGGCGGATCACTTGCCCGCGAGGAGCTTTTGGCCCTCTGGGCTCTTCGCGAACTCGACGAGCGCGGCGATCGCGGGCTTCACCTTGGCCGGGGACGCGTTGTACACCATGTAGAGCGGCCGGCGCATCGGGTACTGGCCGCTGGTGAGATCGGCGATCGTCGGCGCGATGCCGTTGATGGTCAGGAGCTTGATCTTCGGATCGGTGAGCGTCGCGGCTGTGATCGTGAGCATGCTGACCGCGTCCTTGAATGAGTAGAGCGCCTTAAGGGTCGAGTCCGCGCTGTCGACCGGCGTGTAGTCCGTGCGATACGCCGCCTTTCCGCCGAAGATGTACTCGTCGAAGATCTGGCGGGTCGCGGCGGATGGCTCGCGGACGAATACCTTGATCTCGCCGGGCGTCCCGCCCACCTGGGACCAGTCCTTGACGTCTCCCGCGAAGACCGCCCGCACCTGGTCCCTCGTCAGATTCGAGACGGAATGCCCCGCGCTCACGGCGACCGCCGTGCCGGAGACGCCGATCTGGAGCAGGGCGACGGCCTGCTTCTCGGCGGCCGACATCTCGCGGCTGACCCCACCGAGGTTGGCCTCATCCCGTTGGACCGAGGCGATGGCGGCGTCCGAGCCGACATTCTCAATGTCCCAGAGCACGCCGGGGTGCAGCTCGGTGAATCGTTTGGTGAGGGCCGTGATCGCCGGGATCGTCCCGCCGCCGGCGCTCACGCGGTACCGGCCGATCAAGGGATCGACCTGTGACGCGGGCGCTGGGCCGCAGGCGGAGGCCGCGACCGCCACGACGACCATCATCTGGATGAGCCGGTCCCACCGCGATTTGCTGGGTCGGATCGGCCGAATGTTGTGCTGCATGGACAGATTGTCCGACGCTCGGCTAGCGCTCGTCAGTCACCCGTTCGGGGGTCCCTGGTACGTGTGGTCGGAGGAGCGGAGCGAACTGCTCCGCCGGTGCGTCCGGGCGGCCGCGGGATGAAGGCCGGAACGTCGCGGATGTACTCCGCGTAGCCGGGCCGGCGCGCGACCACAGTCTTCTCGAGGAGCGCCACGCCGGAGACCCGCACCAGCAGGAACGTCATGAGAAGCGGGGCGAAGATGGTCCACCAGCCACCGCTGCCCAGCGCGATGAGGAAGTACCCCCACCAGAGCACCGCCTCGCCGAAGTAGTTCGGGTGCCGGGTCCAGGCCCACAGGCCGGTGCGCAGGACCGTCCCCCGCGTCGCCGGGTCAGCGCGGAAGCGCCGCAGCTGGAGATCGGCGAGCGCCTCGAAGGTGAACCCGACGATCCAGACCGCGACCCCCAGCCAGTCAAGCGGACCGAGGGGCGCGTCGGCGAAGGCCGCCGCGAGGAGCGGCGCCGAGATGATCCCGGCGAGGATCGACTGCAGCAGGAATACGCGGAAGAACGAGACCCACCAGAACGAGTCGCCCGCCTGGGCGCGGAACACCTGATACCTCGGGTCCTCACCGTGGCCGCGGTTGCGGATGTAGATGTGGACCGCGAGCCGGAGCGCCCAGACGGCGACGATGACGATGAGGACCTCGCTGCGCGCGCTGGGCGTTCCCGCGCGGATCACGTAGGTGACCGCCGCGACAAGGAACGCCGGACCCCAGAACCAGTCGACGATGCTCGCATCGCGGAGCCGGACGCTCGCGATCCAGACCACCGTCAGCAGCGCGAGGATCGCAAGCCAGCCATACAGGGCGTCGAGCGGTGTCACAGTCGTGCCTCCTTGTGCGGCGCGTGCGCCGCGGGTCGCTGTCTAGACTCGACGCGATGTACGAGCCACAGGTCTGGCTCGCGCTCGCCGGGTTTGCGGCCCTCGGCTACGCGATCGGTTCCCTCTCGGCCGGCTACATCGTCGGCCGGCTGCGGAGCGGGGTCGACCTGCGCGATGTCGGCAGCGGCAGCACCGGTGCCACGAACGCGCTGCGGTCCCTCGGTCCACGACTGGCCGCGATCGTCGCGCTGCTCGACATCGCGAAGGGCGCGATCGCGGTGCTGCTCGCCGGCCAGCTCACCGGCGACCCGGGCGCGCAGGCCGCCGCCGGTCTTGGCGCGGTCGCGGGACATTCCTGGCCGATCGGCCTCCGCGGCCGGGGCGGCCGCGGCATGACGCCAGCGGTCGGCGCGACGCTCGTCATCGTCCCTCAGGTCGCCCCGATCGCGCTCGCCGCGTTCGTCGGAGCCATCGCGATCACCCGTATCGCGTCGGTCGGCTCGCTCGCCGCCGTGACCGGCACGATCATCGGCTACCTCACCCTTTCGGCGAGCGGCCTGCTCCGGTCCGACAGCGCGCAGCTCGTGTTCCTGGGTGGGACGGCGGTCATCGTGTTCATCCGGCATCGCAAGAACATCGGCCGCCTGCTCGCAGGACGCGAGCCGCGGATCGGGACCCGCGCCGCGTCGCGCGACAGCGGTGATCAACCCAGCCGCAAGACGACGTAGGTCGCGATCGCCCCGACCGACGCCGTGAGCAGCGTGCCCCAAGCGAGATCGACGGCGGTGATGATCGGGGGCCAATTGCGTAGTGTCGCTTGGTTTGTCAGGTCGTAGGTCGCATACGCAACGAGACCGAACAACGCGCCGCGCCAGAGCGCGGCGCCGACCGAGCCGGAATCGATGCCGGGCAGAACGACGAAGACGGTCGTCCCGATCGCGTAGAGCAGGTAGAACGCGCCGGCCGAGATCCAGACGGGCTGGTCAGCCATGAGGAAGCCGAGGTGCCGCCGGTAGAACGTGCGGGCCACGAGGCCGAGCCAGAGTCCGTCGAGCACAAGCATCGAGAGCACGGTCGCGATGAACGCAATCACTGATCCCCCTCCAATGTCGCGATGGCAACGACGCCAGGTCCCACGTGCGTCGCGAGCACCGGTCCGGCCTCCGCGCAGAACACGTCGGCATCGTCGGACCAGCCGCGCGCGCGCGACGCGACCTCGGCGGCGAGCGCGGGCCGGTTGGTGTGGATCACCGCGATCCTCGCGCCGGACCCGTCGCCGGCGGCCTCACGGGCGAGCTGCTCGACACGCTCGAGCGCCCGACGGCGTGTGCGCGCCCGGCTGACGAGCTCGGTGCGTCCAGCGGCGATCCGCACGATGGGCTTGATCGCGAGGAGCGTCCCGAACGCGGCGGGCAGGGCCGCGACGCGACCGCTGCGACGCAGGAACGCGAGGTCGTCGACGTACGCGAAGATGACCGGGCGACCCGCCAGCCGTGTGGCGAGCGCGACGGCCTCCTCGAACGAGCAGCCGCGCTGCCGGGCCCGCGCGACCGCGCGCACGATCAGCCCCTGACCGCCGGAATTCGTGCGCGAGTCGATGACCGCGATGGCGCCGCCGGCCGAGGCCGCGGCGACCTGCGCGCCGGCGTAGGTTCCGGACATCGTCGACGCGATGGTGATGACGAGGATCTCCCGCCGGCCCCGAGCGCGCTCCGCGTCGAAGAGTGCGAGCCATTCACCCGGGCTCGGCTGCGAGGTCGTCGGGTTGTCGGTGCTCCGCTCGAGGAGCTCGTAGAACCGCACGTGCGGAAGATCGCCAGAAGGGCCGGAGGTGTAGGACTCCGACCCGAACCGGACGTGCAGCGGGGCGACGGATACATCGACCGCCTCGAGCTCCCCCGGGGAGAGCACGCAGGTCCCGTCGGTCGCGACGCCGAATGACCGGTTCACTGCGTCGTCGGCTGCCGCGGCGCGGGGCCGAGGTAGGTGGCGAGGCCCTCGACCAGCGGTGTGAGGCGGCGTGGCATCCGCACGAGCAGCGGTCCGGTATCGACGGTCGCGGGCTGGTTGATGAAGTCGACCGCATCCGGCGTGAGCGGCGGGCTGGAGAGCAGTTTGAGCGGCCAGGCCGCGAGCTTGAGCGCGATCGCCGGCGCCGGCAGCAGCGGACGGCGCAGCCGGGCGATCCGCAGCGCAACACCGATGATCTGCCGCATGGTGAGCGTGTCGGGCCCGCCGATCTCGAAGATCTGATCGCGGGCCGCGTCGCTGCGCAGGGCGTCCGCGGCGAGAGCGGCGACATCGTTGACGAACACCGGCGCGAGGAGCTGCGCCCCGCTGCCGGTGAGCGGCACGAACGGGAGCCATCGGGCGAAACCGATGAACCGGTTGAGCGCGACGTCGGCCGGCCCGTAGACCCAGGTCGGGCGGATGATCGTGTACGAGATCCCGCTCGCGGCGACCGCAGCCTCCGCGTGGGCCTTCGCCCGGAACCACGCGCGCGGCGAGCCCGCATCCGCGCCCGCGCCTGAGATGTACACGATCCGTTTGACCCCGGCGGTGGCGGCCGCGGCGGCGAGCCGCGCCGTACCGTCGGCGTCGACCTGCTCGAAGGTGCGTCCGCGCCGCGGTGATTCCATCGGCGAGTTCCGGAACGCAAGGCTGATCACCAGCGCATCGATCCCGCGGAGCGCTTGGGCGAGCGAGGCCGGATCGCCGACGTCCGCGGCGCGGACCGCGACGTCGTCCGGGAGCGCCGCTGCTGCGCGCGCGGCCCGGTGCGACAGGACAACGACGCGCTCGCCGCGCCGCCGCAGCTCGGTCGCGATGGCACCACCGACGAAGCCGGTGCCACCGGCGACCGCGACCTGCAACGCGTCTTCGCGAGGCTCCGGGCGGGGCGGAAGGAGCCGCTCGATCGCGCGGCGGCGATAGGCGAAGATCGTGCGCAGGCGGGACCGCACGACGAGGCGGTGGACGAGATCGCCGAGCGGTCCGAGCGGGAGCTCATACGCGATCCGGTCGGTGATCGTCGTGGCCGGGATGCCGCCGATGCTGGTCTCGCTGAACGTGTGGGTGTGCTCCCACCGCGCGTAGGGGCCGTGCTCCTGCACATCGACGAATGCGCTTGGCGTCGCGAGGCCCGTGATCCGGCTCACCCAGCGGACCGTGAACCCGGGTACCGGGCGGAGCCGGTAGGCGAGACGCAGCCCATCGCGCATCTCGCGGTCGTCGCTGAGCAGCTCGAAGCGCATGTTCGGTGGCGTGAGGCGGCCGAGGTTCTCGGGCCGCGAGAAGAAGTCGAACACCTCGGTGATGGGGCGGACGACGGTCTGATCGGCGGTGAGGTGGTGCACGCTCATTGGTGCACCCTGCATGTGCGTCGACCTAGAGTCGGCGCGCTTCGGTGCCCACCGGAGGAGGACCAAGCTCGCTCGTCCCTCGAGGACCCGCATGAGACCAGTCCCCTCCGGTGGTCCGGGCGGCAGGAACCGGCCACAGGAAGAAGCCCCCAGGAGGGCCGCTCAATGAGCACCCGGGCCAAGGCCGTCCCGGCACCGGAGGGGACCACATTTTCGCACGGGAGGGCAACGTGGACCACTGCACCGCGGGACTGGACTGGGCCAGCGAAGCCCACGCGATCTGCGTCGTCGATCCGCAGGGTGCCGTCCGCGAGTCGTTCAGCGTCGCGCACGACGCCGCCGGCCTTGGCGAGCTCGTGCGCAAGCTGCGCCGCTATCCGGAGCTGCGCCTGGCGATCGAGCGGCCCGATGGGCTGCTCGTGGACACGCTGGTCGATGCGGGGATCAGCGTCGTGCCGATCCACCCGAACAAGGTCAAGGCGGCCCGCGAGCGATACACCAACACCGGGGCCAAGAGCGACGGTGCCGACGCGTACATCCTCGCCGACGTCCTGCGCACCGATGGTCATCGCTTCCCGACGCTCGCGCCGCTCTCCGAAGCCACCCGCGCGCTCCGCGCGCTGGTCCGGACCCGGGACGACCTGATGAAGGCCCGCACGGCGCTCACCAACCAGCTGAACGCGCAGCTTGCGGCCTTCTGGCCGGGCGCGGCCGCGCTGTTCCAGCGCGTCGACTCGCAGATCGCGATCGCCTTCCTCGAGCGCTATCCCACCCCGGAGGCCGCCGCGCATCTCGGGGAGCGGCGGCTCCAGGCGTTCCTGCGGCGCAACGCGTACAGCGGTCGCAAGCCCGTCGGCGAGCTCCTCGCCCGGCTGGAGGCGGCCCCGCGCGGGCTGGTCGGCCCAGCCGAGAGCGAGGCCCGCAGCGAGTGCGTGAAGGCGCTGGTCGCCGCGCTCAAGACCCTGCTGCCCAAGATCGCCGAGCTCGAAGGCGCGATCGCGGTCGCGCTCGACGAGCACGCCGACGGAGCGATCCTCAAGAGTTTCCCGCGCGTCGGCGAGGTGAACGCGGCACAGCTCCTGGCCGAGATCGGCGACGTCCGCGAGCGTTTCCAAAGCGACGACGTCCTCGCGATGGAGGGTGGCATCGTGCCGGTCACCAAACGCAGCGGCAAGCTGAAGAGCGTCGGCTTTCGCTGG
This sequence comes from Candidatus Limnocylindria bacterium, assembly GCA_038324015.1. Classification (GTDB taxonomy): domain Bacteria; phylum Chloroflexota; class Limnocylindria; order P2-11E; family P2-11E; genus UBA4735. The sequence continues at coordinate 10,125 of JBBQHN010000068.1, forward strand.
GCCTGCAACAAGCGGCTGCGCCGGGCCCTGACCGGCTGGGCGGACAACACCCGCCACGCCTCCCCGTGGGCCCAAGACATCTACCGGCGTGCGCGCGACCGCGGCGCCGACCATCCGCATGCTGTCCGGATCCTCGCCCGCGCGTGGCTGCGGGTCCTGTGGCGCTGCTGGTACGACCGCGTCGCGTACGACCCCGCGCGCCACCTCGGGGCTGCGCGTGTCGCGGCCTGAGGTTGACACAGGAAGTCTCATGCG
>JBBQHN010000069.1:0-10357 GCA_038324015.1 Candidatus Limnocylindria bacterium
TTGACCTCGTTGACGACGAGGCCCTCCGGCGCTTCGAGGACGTCGATCGCGACGACCCCGCCGCCGACGGCGTTGGCCGCGCGTACGCAGATGTCGTTCAGCTCGGGGGTGACCTCGCACTTCGTGGCCTTGCCGCCTCGAGCGGTGTTCGTGATCCAGTGATCGGAGTACCGGTAGATCGCACCGATGCACTCGTCGCCGACGACGAAGGCGCGGATGTCGCGGCCCGGCTTGTCGACGTACTCCTGGATGTAGTAGATGGAGTGCATATAGGTCCCGAGGACGTCCTTGTGCTCGAGGATGGACTCGGCGGCATCACGATCGTTGACCCGCGAGATGAGACGGCCCCACGATCCGACGAGCGGCTTAAGGACCACCGGATAGCCGAGCTCCTCGACCGCCGCGAGCGCCGACTCGGGTGTGAACGCGAGGCGGGTCCGCGGCGACGGGACCCCGTCGCGGATGAGCCGGTTCGTCGTGAGGAGCTTGTTGCCGCAGACGTCCGCGACCTCGAACGTGTTCACGGTCGGGATGCCCCACGTCTCAAGGACCGACAGCGCGTAGAGGGCGCGCGAGTGCTGGATGCAGCGCTCCAAGACGACGTCGACGCCGAGGTCGGGCTTCTCCTCGAGGCGGAAGACGACCTCGCGGTCGTCGATGATCTTCGTCGGGATGCCGCGCCGCTCAAGCTCCTCGAGGAGGAGCTTCTCCTCAACGCGCACGCGCGAGAGGAGCACCCCGACGGTGGGGTCACTCACCCCAGTCTTCTTCGGCCTCCGGTGCCAGCGCGAGCGCGACCGGCCCGACGGCGGTCACCTCGAGCTCGGCGCCGCAGTCTGGGCACGACACGATCTCACCCTTCACGGCGTCGGCGTCCACGGACACAGCACCGTCGCACTCAGGGCACTTGCTCGTTGCGGCCACGCGGGACCTCCCTCAGCTGATGAGGGAAGTTTAGCGAGAACGGCCTCGCGCGCGGGCCTTGTCCTCATACATCCGCTCGTCGGCCTTCGCGATGAGCTGGTCGGCCAGTACGCCGTCCTCGGGGAATGCGGCGATCCCGAACGACACCCGTGGCAGCGTACGCGGGCGCCCGCCCCAGTTGTACGTCTGCTCGGGCAGCTCGCGCTGCAGCCGGACCACGAGGGCCCGCGCGGCCTCGAGGCTGGTACGGGGCAGGAGCAGGACGAACTCATCGCCGCCGAATCGCGCGACGACGTCCTCGGTCCGAGCGGTCGTCCGCAGGGTCTCGGCGACGGACCTGAGGACCGAGTCCCCGACCAGATGACCAGCGGTGTCGTTGACACCTTTCAGACCGTCCACGTCGCAGAGGATCACGCAGAACGCGTCGCCGTGGCGGCGGGCTTCGGCGGTCTCCGCCTCGAGCCGCTCGACCAGCACGCGCCGGTTCGTGAGGCCGGTGAGGGGATCGTCGCTCGCGAGGCGCCGGCTTTCGCTCAGCAGGCGCGCGTTGGCGATGGCGATCGCCGCCTGGGCCGCGTACAGGCGGAACACCTGCAAGGTCTCGAGCCCCCAGTGGCGCGGGCGCCCCGAGTAGAGCGTCATCGTGCCGACCAGCTCGCCGTGCGCGATCAACGGGAGTGCGAGCGCCGCCTTGATGATCGCGTGCAGCTTCGGGTTGGCGTCGGCGTGGGTGTGGTAATCGGTGACGATGGCTGCCTCCCGCGTCCGGACGCATTCGAGCGCGATGCCGACCAGCAGATCGCCGGTCGTGTCCCGTAGCTCCGGCATCTTCGACTTGTTGATCGCCCGGATCCGGTAATCACCGTGCTCATCGCGCAGCGCGATCATCGCGCCATCGGTCTGCGTGAGCCGCGTGGCGTTATCGACCGCGAGCGTCGCAAGGTCGTCAAGCGAGATCTCGCCCGCGGTCGCGAGGCCGACGTCGTAGAGCGCCGCGAACTGCGCCGCGCGGCGGCGCTCGCGGAGGCCGAGGCGCCAGTTGGAGTACAGCGCGAGACCGGCGCGGCTGGCGAGGACGATGATCGTCAGCGCGACCGCGGCGGCGATGATCGGGTCGGTCGTCGTCTTCCTGTCCAGCTGGCTCGCGATCAATACGGCGGCTGCGCAGGCCGCGACGAAGCCGGGAAGCAGCATCCGCGAGAACTGGACGGCGGACGCCGGGACCCGTGGCAGCGCCTGGCCGACCGAGTCCTCCATCCACTGGCGGCCAGCGATGCCGATGCCGAGCATCCCGATCATCCAGCAGAGATCGATGACCCCGCCCGGCTGGAAGGAACCGTGGACGAAGTCCGGCAGCCAGAACACGAAGCCGAACATATTGAATGAGATGCCGACGAGCAGCGAGACGTGAGCGTGGCGCGTGTGCTGCGGCGGCAAGCCCCAGAACATCGAGAGCGCGGCGCCCGTCGCTGCCACGTACAGGACCGGATACGCGAGACCCACCGCGACGGTGCCCGGCACCTGGATCATCTCGGGCGCGAAGAGATCTGACACATAGAGTGCGACGGCGGCAAGCATCGTGAGGACGACGCTGCTCACGTCGAGGATGAGCGCGTAGACCGCGAGGCGCTGATCGTGACGCACGAGGAACGTGGCGCACCCAATGACCCAGAAGGCCGCGGCGGTCAGATATCCGTAGTCGGATGGGGCTGGCACCGGTGCAGTGACTCCGGCGATGTCGTAGGCGTCCGACAGGAGTTGACCGATGGTCCAGGCGACCACGCCGACGAAGATGAAGAGCCAGGCCCGGCGATCGCGCCGGAGTGGCCCGAATGCCGCTCGCGCCGTGCCGACGCAGGCACCGAGGGCGAAGCCGGTCCAGCCGAGGTCGGCGACGACGTGCCTCGCCTCGCCGGGAGACGCGAGCCGCTCGGCGATGAACACGAGGAACGCTCCGCCGACGCCGAGGAGCAAGGCCTGCTGCGATCTGAGCTTGAGCCCGAACACGCGAGTCACGCTAGGTCCGGCGCGCAGTCGGGGGAAGGGGTCAACTGGTCATCACCCGTCCGGAACGCTTGGGGGAGGAGGTCCTCCCCCACTGCGCCCGGGCCACTGCCGGGCTAGGGCTTCTTCGGCGCCGTCGGCGCGGTCTCGGGCTTGCCCTTGGCGTGGGCGGCCTTCTGAGCCTCACGGAAGGCGTGGTGCTGAGCCTTCGCTCTGTCGTGCGCGGCCTTGAACGCGGCCCGGATCTCCGCGGCACTGGTGCGGCAGAGCTCGTGGGCGGCCTTGTCGAGGCGGCCAGTGCAGTCTGCGCGGAGCGCGGAGCGCGCCTCGCGGAACGTGTCGGTCGCGTCGTGCAATGCCGCGATGCCCGGGTCGTTCGCGTTGACGGAGGCTTCCGCGGTTGGTCCATCGTCTGCCAGCGCGGTGGCGCTGAACGCCATGAGCGATCCGAGGGCCAGCGCGAGGACCAGTGCTCGAAACGTGAACATCTCACCCACTCCTTGGAGCATCTCTGCTCGTCTATCGGTAGCCTGGGTCAAGACATTGGGCGCGGCAATCCGCCGGCGGGGGACCCTCGGGGCAGTACGGTCTGGCTACATCAACTGCTGTAAGCCGGACAGCGTGTCCGTTAGCGCGCCCACGAACAGCGGATCGATCGCGCAGCGTCCGCGATGACGTGAGACAGGTGTCCTCGATCTCCCGAGACACGACAGCGAGCTGCTTCGGCACCTAACGCTTGATCCGAATCGCGACTACCAGCCGCAGACGTTGGGGCTTGCTGTTTAGGATGCGTTTCTCTTATGTCTTGCCACATCGGTCTCCGATGTCGCGACACATCACACAGTGAGCCAGGAGGGATTCGAACCCACGACCAAGGGATTAAGAGTCCCCTGCTCTACCGCTGAGCTACTGGCCCCCATGAATGCTCGGGTTTTTGCGCGCTCAGGTCAAACGAATCACATGGTCCGACTCGGTGATTCCCCGAGGCTTTCGCAAGTATCAGTGATTACGACGCTTTCGGTGACCATGTAACTCGAATTCGTTTCGTCTCACGACCTGGCGAGACGGCCGATATCGGCGTGGCCCTGGCGGTCGGCGCGTCATTCGGCGCGATGAAGGTGTACCTGTAGTCGATCGTCAACCGTCGCCTGCGTCAGCGCCCGAGCTGAGAGCCTTTCGTCACGGACGACCGCCATGCGTGCGTGCGCGTGGGCCGGCTGTTGCTGCCAGAAACCGTCAGCGCAGGCCGTGCAGGAACACGTAACCCGTTGTTGCGGCCATCAGCACGAAACCCGCGCCCCTTCGTCGATAGGTCAGGAGAGACATTGCCGAGAACGTTCCTTTGTGGCGCCGATACTCGGGCATCAGCCATTGGCGAACCTGTCGGGCACGCAGCAGCATCGCCAGGTATTGCCAGCGAGGAACGCCTCGCCGCCGGATATTCCCGCGCGCGGCGTGCCACGCCGACCTTCGCAAGTTGACCCGGTTCCGTAGACGGTTCGCACCTGGGTCGTCGTAGGTCGTCAGAACACTAGATGGCGACCACACTGAGGAGGTCGTCGAGCGCGGCGAAGTCGCCGGGATTCCGTGTGTACAAGGGAAGATCGTGAGCGAGCGCCGTAGCCGCGATGAGCAGATCGAAGCCGCGGCGGCCGCGTGCCTTCCGGCCCGCGTGAGCGACGGCGGCATAGACACGACCGTACGCTCGAGCCACCCCAACATCGACGGGCAGGGCCGTCAGTGTTGCTTCGGTGCGTTGAAGCCTCTCTTGACGTCGCGCCCGCTCGACGGCGTCGGCTGTCGCGTGCGGGCCGGCCGCGAGCTCCGCCAGCGTGACGGTCGAAATTGTCAGCTCCAATGGAAGGCGCTCGGGTTCGATCTGCTCGAGCTCGATCACGACCGACGTATCGATTATCCCGCGTGGAGCGCGCGGTTCACGCACGAGGTTTCGCGTCCTGATTCAGGTATCGGTCGACATCGCGTCGGAACCGCCGTGGCGCGATCGACGGGGCGCCCTTGAACGCCGCTACCGCGACGTCGGCCGGCACGAACTGTCGCCGCAGGGGCTGAAGCTCGCCAACCGGAACGCCATTGCGGGTCACCACAAAGGTCTCGCCCCGGTCGAGTGCGCGCATGATCTTGCCGCTGTCGTTGCGGAGCTGACGCTGCGTGACTTGCCGTGCCATGCCCGAAGCGTAGCACACGTGCTACTTGGCAGGCCTTCGGCTGTGCTCGATCCGTCAGACTCTGGGCACAGGCGCCGGTCTGCCCACCGAGAGTCGCGGGCCACCGGGCCTCGGTCGGCGTCGTTACGCCAGCTCGTCGTCCTCGCCTTCCGGGTTGGCTCGACCGTACTGGTCGGGGATCGAGCCCCACCCGAAGATCGGAACGATTTCCGCCGGCCGTTCGCCGTAGACCGTCTTTGGATCGACGTCCGCCTGCAGAACGGTACAAACGTGCTCCCAGCCGGCGCCGAGGTCAAAGACATACTCGAAGGACGCACCGACCTTCAGATCGGCCATCCCGAGCGTCTCGGTCCGCTCGTCCAGCTCGCCATCTTGATCACCGAATTCGCCGGTGTCGGCCATGCCGATCCGGCGTCCGTCGGCGAAGCCGAACTCGTGGAGGTGCGAGAGGTCCCAGCGGGCGAACGCGCGATCGATCGCGGTCGCGAGCTCTGCGAACGAGTGTGAGGTCCTCACCAGCAGATCCCGTCCGGGGCCATCGGAAGAGTCCACGTCCGCCTGGCTATGGAGCACGACGCGCAGGACCAGCCAGCGCTCGGCGACCTTGGCGCGTCTCGCGGTCGTGCGCCGCGCCCGAGGCGTAGGTGTCACCGGGACTTGCGACCGGCGTTTGACCATAAGAATTTCAGCAAGTTCACCAACTCCCGATACGTGAGCTCGGGAAGCGACGGCAGCGACCCGACTCCGCTCAGAGCTTGATGAGCTCGACGCGCCGATCCGCGGCCTGGCGCGGCTCTTCGAGCAGGTCCGGATAGCGATGGAAGAGGGCCCGGAGGTTCGCTTTGGCCTCATCCTCGCTGGAACCCTGAGCAGTGGCCCGAACCTCCGGCGCGAAGGCGATCCAGCCCTTGTCGTCCACCCGCTCGGTCGTGATCGCGATCTCCACGGAATCTCCCGACAAAAGCTAGGACGCGCCGATCTTGAAGATCTTCGTCCCGCAGACCGGGCAGAGGCCCTGCGTCGCCGGACGGCCGTTCTTCATCGTGATCGCCTTCGCGTCTTTGATCTCCCGCGAGGCCTTGCACTTCACGCAGTAGCCCGAAGCCATGGGACACCTCCACGCGCGATCTGGGACGCGTTCTCTCGGGTAGACGGTACGCGCCGCCCGAGGCGGCGGGTATCGTACCCCCACCCCCTCGATCGGCCCTGGAACCACAAAACCCCGCCTCAAGGGCGGGGCTTCGTGGTGAGGAAGGGAAGGGTTGGGAAGTCGTGTTACTCGGCGACAGCGGGTGCATACGCCGTGCCACCGCGGAAAGGGGCCCGACAGCTGCGCGCTGAGACGCTCTCCATCGGAACGGAGCTCCTGCTTGGTCAGATCATCGACACGAATTCCGCCTATCTGGCGGGCCGGTTGGCGACCCTGGGGATCGACCTCCTGCACCTGTCGACCGTCGGGGACAACCTCGGCCGCGCCACCGAGGCGCTTGTGCGCGCCATGGTGCGGAGCGACCTCGTGATCTGTACCGGGGGCCTCGGACCGACCGAGGACGACCTCACCAGAGAGGCGATCGCGGCCGCGCTCGGCGAGACCCCTGCCGTCGACGCCGCGCTCGAGGCCGATCTGCGGACGTGGTTCGCCGGACGCGGCACGCCCATGCCGGAGCGGAATCGGAAGCAGGCCTGGCTGATCCCCTCCGCACGCGCGCTTGCGAACCCCCTCGGCACCGCACCGGGGTGGGACGTGCGCCGCGGCGGGACCCGGGTCATCGCGATGCCGGGCGTGCCACGCGAGATGACGCGGATGTGGGAGATCGAGGTCGAGCCGTCTTTGGGCGTGGGCGGCATCCTGCGGTCGCGGACGCTCAAGCTCCTTGGGATCGGCGAATCGAGCGTCGAGGAGGCGCTGGACGAGCTCGTCCGCTCGACCTCCCCCACCGTCGCGACGTATGCGAAGAACGACGGCGTGCACGTGCGGGTCACCGACAAGGGCGACGACGAGACAGCGGTCCTCGCGCGCATCGCGGCGATGGAGGGCATGATCCGCGACCGCATCGGCCAGCACGTCTGGGGCATCGACGGCGACACGCTGGGTGGCGTGGTGGGCGCCGCGCTGTCGGCACGCGGATGGCGGATCGCGGTCGGCGAGTCGATCACCGGCGGCGAGATCGCGCGGACGCTCAGCGAGGCAGATGGTGCCGAGCGGTGGCTCGCCGGAGCGGTCGTTGTCCCCGGCGCCGGCGAAGCTCGCCTCGCCACGAGCGTCGACGGCCTCGGCGCGGACGTCGTCTGCCTCGCGCCGGCCGGCGACACCGAGACCACGATCGTCGTGCACACACCGGCCCGCGATGCGTGCCGGGCCACGGTGAAGTACCGCTCCGCAGCCGAAGGCCGCCGACGCGCGACGCTGACCGCGCTCGATCTGATCCGCCGCGCGCTGCAATAGTCCGTTCGCGTCCGGGTCTGCAGGGGCGCGGGACCCGGCGTTGAAAGAACACGATCCCGCGGCAGGCCGCTCGCGCGACGGCTACGCCGTCGGGTGAGCGCTTCGAAGGCCCGCCGCGGGATCGGACGGCGTCCTGTCACGCAGACCAAGTGCCACGGATCGGTCGCCGGGGTAACGGTTCAGCGACGAGTCGGCGCGGGGCTCGTGGTCCGCGTCGCGGCGCGCTTCGCCTTCGCGGCGGCCTCGAGCGCACGCTCCGCGGCTTCCGTGGCGCGCTCGGCCGACTGCCGAGCCGTGCTCGGATTCGCGGGCGCAGCTGCGGCGACGCGCGCTGCCGGCCGTGCGGTGGTCGTCGCGCGGGCCGTCGCGGCAACGGCAGCGGCGACCGTCGCGTGCGGTGCATCCGTGCGGGCGGTGACCGTGGCACGCGGCTCTTCGGTGCGCTCCGGGTCGACGATGTCCGCGCGGTCGGTCGCGACGGTCGCAAGCTTCGCGGTGATCGCGGCCGCCTGATCCGCGATACGTGTCGCCGGCGAGTTCTTGCTCGCCGCGGCGACGGTGCTGACGGTCGCAAGGACCTCGGCTGTCGCGACGGTGCGCGGATCGGCGGCGAGCCTCGTCGCGGTCGACGCGACACGTGATTGGCTCACGGCGAGCGTCGTCTGGAGCTGGGCCACGAGACCGGCAGTCCACGGGTCGGTCATCTCGACCGTGGCGAGGTCCGCCGCGGCGTCGGCGAGCGCGCTTCCGTAGCCGGCCACGGCGATGATCGTGTCGTCCTCGCGGCCCGCGGTCGCGAGGCGCTCGGCTTCGTCGAGACGGTGGCCGGCGATCGACAGTTCCACGCTGGCACGGTCCTCGGCGCCGACGGCGACGGCGAGGCGAAGCTGCTCACCTGCGAGCTTCACGCCGTAGAGGAGGTCATCGGGAAGGGTGTCAGCACTCGCGGCGGTCGCGCTGCCGACCAGCCCGGCGATCACAACGACGATCGCGAGGCTCCGCACGAGCAACGGGGCCGGCTTTCCGAGGAGCGCGAACGCGCCGTACAGCCGGTCGCCGATCGTCGGCTTCGCCGGCTCCAGCGCAGCGAGCACCGTGTTGCGCATCCGGGCGCGGCTTGACGGGTCCAGCCGGACCTCGCGCGCCCGCAGCCGCAAGGCGGCAGCGACCGCCTCCCGGAGGATGGGGTCGCGGATCTCCTCCAGCCGGCGGACGCCACGGGCGACGGCTTCCAGGTTCTCCGTGAATTCCGTGCGCGTGGGACGGCTCATCAAGCCGAATAACGGCCCGGCTGGCCGCTCCGATACGCCGCCCGGCCGGGTGACGGAATGCGCCTGAAACGGGCCGTCTAGGGGAGGGGGCCACCCCAGACGGGCACGTAGTAGCTGATGAAGGTCTGGTCGTGGATGACCGTGTCACCGTCCCAGACCGTCCAGGACCGGCTGACACTACGGCCCTGGGTGAGAGCACCCGGCGGGTAGGCGGGGTCGGCCGGCTGGTCGGGAGCCGGGTTCGTGAGGGCCCACTGGACCGCGTCGCCGATGACCACGCGCCGCCCGGTCGGGACGCTCACCAGGTCGAACCGCAGCGAGCTTGCACCCGGGTAGGCCCTGATGAGCACCGGGTACTGCGTGTCGTTCTTCCAGCGGAAGTCGACGCCCGGCTCGAAGACGGCCGCGTCGAAGCCCATCGGATAGCGATCGATGTAATAGCCGTGCGCGTGGCGTTCGAGGATGTCGAGGCCAACGCGGGCGACGGCATTGAACAGGGTCGTCGATACCTGGCAGAGGCCACCGCCGATGACGTTCTCGTCCGAGCGGTTGTTGATGATGGCGCCCGCGTAGGCATAGCCGCGCTCGACGGTCACCGGCCCGAGCCGATCCCAGAACGAGAACGTCTCACCGGGCGCGATGACCAGATCGTTGAACTGCATCGCGCCCGTCGTGATGTTCGCGTGGCGCGATGCGCTCGGCGGGTAGGTCGTCGTGTACGTCGCGACCTGCGTCATCCGCCCGACGAGCGCCGCCGCCTGCTCCGTCTTGAAGACCGGCGTGTCCGTCACGACCGCGGGCTCGATCACCCGCGGAGCGCGCGTCGTGACGACCAGCTGCGCCAACACGTCGCGCACCAGCTGCGCCTGATCGAGCTTGACGCCGTCGGCGGCGGCAACGACGGTCAGTGAGCCGTTCGGCTGGACCGCATACGTGGCGTTCTTCGCCGGGTGATCGAGCGCCTTCGCGACGCTGGCCACCCAGGCCGACACGCGGGCCTCGTCGAGGCGGACGCGGTACACGTACCGGAGCAGCGGCGCCGTCGCACCGTCCGGGATCGGATCGACGTCGCCCGGTGCCGCGAGAGCCTTCTCGACGACAAGGAGCGTGGCGAGGCCCGCGGCGTCCTCGCTGAGCGCCCGGTCGCCGGCGCGCAGCTCGAGGGCCGTGGTCACGGCCTTGGCCTTCGCGGCTTCCCTGATCCCGCTCGGGTCGACCGCGGGGTAGGACAACGTGACCGGCGCGGCCACGCTGCGATCGCCCAGTGTCTGCGGCGCGAGCAGGACGGCGCGGAGCGCGGCCCGATCGGTCGTCCGCCCGATGACCGCCGGCGTCACGTCGATCCCGCGATAGGTGACCGCGATGGCACCGTCGGACGGTGCGCGGTCGATGTCCCGGGCGATCGTGTTCACCCATCCGTCGATGGCCGTTCCGGTCGAGCGCATCGCGAGCGGGACCGCCGGGTCAGCGCGCAGCACCTCAGCCCAGGCGAGGAGCCGTTGGGCCACGGAGCCGCTGTGTCCGTA
>JBBQHN010000070.1:0-10342 GCA_038324015.1 Candidatus Limnocylindria bacterium
TCGACCTCACCGAGGTCCCGGAGCGCACGCCGACGAAGGCGAAGGCCGGCGCGCAGGCCCTGGTCCTCGTGCGTGAGGGCGAGCGCATCTCGGCGATGCATGACGTCTGCTCCCACGCCGGATGCTCGCTCTCCGAGGGCAAGATCGTCGGCGACACCATCCAGTGCCCCTGTCACGGGTCGCGGTTCCGGATCGCCGATGGCGCTGTCGTCGTCGGGCCGGCGACCTTCGATCAACCGGCGTACGAGGTACGCCGAGCCGAGGGAAAGCTCGAGGTGCGCCGGATCCGCTGATGGGTCTCGCGTTCGCGTGCATCGCGCCACATGGCGGTATCGCGGTCGCCGAGGCCTGCGCGCCCGCAGAGCGTGAGCTCGCCGCGGCGACCCGCCGCGGTATGGAGGAGCTTGGCCGGCGCTTCGATCGCGCCGCGCCCGAGGTCACCGTCGTGCTCACGCCGCACAACATCCACGTCGAGGGCGCGATGGCGGTCATCACGTCGGGGACCATCGCCGGAGCGCTCGACGGCCACCCCGACGTCGCGCTGCGGACGCCGGTGGATCGCGCGCTCGCGCTCGCGATCAAAGACGCGATCGCCGCCGAGGGCATCCCGGTCGCAGGCGTGAGCTACGGGGCCAACGATGCGACCGCGTCGACCTTCCCGATGGACTGGGCGATCCTCGTGCCGACCTGGTTCATGGGCGGACGCGCCGCCTCACCGGTGCCGGTCGTGGTCGTCGCGCCGGCACGCGATCTTCCATACGAGCGGCACGTCGCGGCCGGTCGGGCGATCGCGCGTGCGGCGGAGGCATCAAGCAAGCGGGTCGCGCTCATCGCGAGCTGTGACCACGGGCACGGGCACGACGCGAAAGGCCCGTACGGCTTCACGCCGCGCTCTCGCGAGTTCGACGAGCAGGTCGTCGCGCTGATCAAGAAGGACGATCTGGCCGAGCTCATGCGCATGGACCCGGCGCTGCCCGTTGAGGGCAAGGCCGACAGCTACTGGCAGATGCTCATGCTGCACGGCGCGCTCGGGGCCGGCTGGCGAGGCGAATACCTCTCCTACGAGGCGCCGACCTACTACGGGATGCTCTGCGCTGCCTACTCCCGGGCGTAGGGCGGTAGAGGGGAGCTAGACGCGCGCGAGTCCCGCGGCCACGGTGGTGTGCGCCGCCGCATCGCGGAGCGCGGCGTTCTTGAATCGCCCGCGAAGCAGCGTCCGCGCGGCGGGGATCGCGCTCGAGCCTCCGGTGCACACGATCTCAATGATCTGTTCTGCCGCCGTTTCGCTCCGCTCGAGCACCTGCGTCAGCGCGCCATCGACGCGTGACAGGAGTGGCGCGATCGCGACCTCGAAGGCACGCCGCGAGGCCTGCTGGTCGATGTCGACCGCGGCGTGGTGGAACGAGAACAGCGCGAGCTGGACGGTGGACAGCTCGATCTTCGTCGCGTCGACGGCGGCGAAGATCTCGTAGCCGAGCTGCAGCTCGATCGCGCTTCGCAGCGCGGCGAGCTCGCGCTTCGGCGCGCCAAGCGCCTGGAGGTCATCGAGCGCCTCGAGGATCGGCTTCTCATTGAGGGCGGACAACGCGCGCCAATCGCCGATCGCGCCCGTGATGAAGCGGGGAAGGCTGAGCCCTTTCGGTCCCCATCGCTTCTCCGCCCCGAGGTGCGGCGCGACGAGCTGATCGATGAGCAGCTGGGTGAAGCGGTCGCCCGCGACATCCACGCCGGCGGTGCCGAGCACCCGGATCTCGCCCTTGTCACGGTGCGTTACACAGAGGTCGAGCGTTCCCCCGCCGAAGTCGAAGATCAGCGCCAGTCCGGCCGGAACATCGGCCGCGAACGCCGCAGCCACGGGCTCTTCGACGAATCTCACGCTCTCGAGGCCCGCCAGGCGCGCTGCTTGCTCAAGCCGGGCTCGTGCACGCTCTTCGACCAGGGGTCCACCGACGAATTCCACCGGACGGCCGAGCGTTGCTGCCGTCGGCCGCGTGCCCGTCAGCTCCAGCGCGCGCTGAAAGATCGCGCCCAGGATCATCGCGATGAGGTCCGCGAGCCCCTTCTCGTCGCCGAAGACATTCGTGTGCGACAGCAGTGGATCGCCGAGGAACGTCTTGAGCGACTGGAACAACCTGCCCGGCGACCTGGTGTCCGCGAGGATCAACGCCTCGACACCGCTCCGCTGCACCGGGTTGCTCGACGCCATCTTCACCCCGAGCAGCTTGTACTCGCGGTGTACCGGCCCTCGCCCTCGGTTGTCGGCGAGGAACGAGTGGATCGCGGGATGACCGACAGTGGGCGTGCCGTCACGCCGGACGTAGAGCACGCTCGGCATCGTGTCGCCGCCGATCGGATCGATCGGCAGCAGCTTCACGCTCGTGCCGTCGGATACAGCGAGCGCGCTGTTCGACGTGCCGAAGTCCAGACCGAAACGAAGCTCGCTCAGGTGGTCGCCGGCGCTTGAGCACGCCGATCGTCATCGCTGAGGACGACGAGGACATCGCCGCGATCCTCAGGGAGGCGCTCGGCGCGGACGGATCGATGGAGCCCATCGTCGTGTCGAATGGCGCCCTGGTCATCGATGCGGTCATGAGCGTCGGTGCGCAGTTGCTGGTCCTCGACGTGCGGATGCCCGGCGCGAGCGGCATCGACGTCTACGACATCGTGCGCGATCATCCGGCGTTCCGTCACATCCCGGTGCTCTTCGTGACCGCGAACCCGGAGCTCGCGCTCGACACGACCCCGGGCAAGGCGCCTCGGGACATCGTCGCGAAGCCCTTCGACCTCGACGACCTCGTCACGCGTGCCCGCTCGCTGCTCGCGGAGGCGATCGCCGCCTAGAACGGCGGCCACGGCACCGCCATCCGGTCCGGGCTGGGCTGCGGGAAGAGCTTCGTCCCGATCAGCCGGTCGAGACGGACCTCGAACGCGCGCATCTCGGCTGGTGCGAGGAGCGCCTGCAGTGACTGGCAGAGCGGACCATCGAGCTTGGATCGCAGTGACCGCAGTACCCTGAGCTCCTCCGGGGCGATCGGTCCGCCGCGCCAGTCCCACAGGATCGTGCGCAGCTTCGGCTCCGCGGCGAAGCAGATGCCGTGATCGACGCCGTAGAGCTCGCCGGTCGACGCCGGCAGGAGATGGCCGCCCTTGCGGTCGGCGTTGTTCACCGCGGCGTCGAAGAGGGCGATCCGCCGGAGCCGCGGGTCCGACTGCTGCACGATCGCCCACACGTCCGCGTTCGGGTCTACGTCGATCCAGAGCTGGGCCATGCCCGCGCCGAACGGTCCGTCGTCGCGAACGACCGTGGCTGGCACGATGTTCCAGCCCGTCGCCTCGGAAACGAGGTACGCGGCGCGCTCCCGTTTCCACAGCGTGCCGTCAGGGAAATCGTCGAGCGGCCGTTCGCCGCGCACCGGTTTGTACATGCATGTGACGGACGCACCGCCCAGCGTGACCGTGCCGAGGAACGAAGCGTTCGACGCGGCGAGGATGCGCCCCTGCAGCGTCAGCTCACCCTCGGCGAGCAGGCGCAGCGCGGCGTCACGCTCGGCGGGCGTCATGCTTCCAGTGTGCGACCGATACTCGTCTGATGGCGAGAGTTGTGGTCATCGGTGCGGGCCCGGCGGGCCTGGTGAGCGCCCGGTGGCTCCGCGAGGCCGGTCTCGACGTCGCCCTGCTCGAGCGCACCGGCGAGGTCGGGGGGATCTGGCGCCCGGACACCGGCCTCGCGTATCCATCGCTCCGCACGAACACCTCGAAACAGCGCACCGCGTTCTCCGATCTCGGCTTCGAGGCGTCGCTGCCCGACTTCCCGGACCGCGATGCGGTCCATGCGTACCTCGAGCGCTACGCCGACGTGACCGGCGTCCGGGCGCTCATCCGGCGTCAGGACGTGCGCACGGTGCGACCGGATGCCGACGGCTGGATCGTCGACGCCGAGCGCTTCGACGCCGTGGTCGTTGCGACCGGTCTGTTCGGCCGCGCCCTCGAGCCGCCGCTCGCCGGGCGCGACCGGTTCGCGGGCGAGGTCATCCACTCGAGCGCCTACCGCGACCCCGGGCACTTTGCCGGCCGCGACGTCGTCGTGGCCGGCGCCGGATCGAGCGGCGCGGATATCGCTGTCGAGGTCGCGACCGTCGCCCGCTCAGTCACGGTCGCGGTACGCGAGCTGCCGCTGTTCTCGCCTCGCGTCCACCGCGGTCGTCCCTATGACTACCGCGCGACCCGCCTCGCGCAGCTGCTCCCCGCACGTGTCCGCGGCTGGCGTGCCCAGCGGGTCATCGCCGCGGAATATTCCCGTCGCGGCCTACGTCTCGAGCGGATGCGCGCGACCCGCACGCCGGGTCTGGGCCTGCTCGATCTCATCGCATCCAGACGGGTCGCGGTCCGTGCCGCGCTCGTGGGTTTCGACGAGCACGGCGCGCGCTTCGCTGACGGGACGCGCGCGGATGCCGACGCCGCGATCCTCGCGACCGGCTACCTCCCGGACTTCCCGTTCCTCCCGGCCGGACTGCCGGAGCGGATCGGAAGCGTGTTGGCGCTGTACCGCCTCGTGTTCCCGCCGGGTGTGTCCGGGATCGCGTTCGTCGGCATGATGCGTGTCTCCGGTCCGGTCCTGCCGCTCGCCGAGCTGCAGGCACGCTGGGTCGCGGCGGTCTTGGCCGGCCGGGTCAGGCTTCCATCGGAGGTCGTGATGCGGGCCGAGATCAACGAGCGGTTCGCGCAGGCCCGCGCGGCGGGGAACGATCAGCTCCGGGTCGAGTTCCTGCCGTACGCGGACGACATCGCCGGCCTCATCGGCGCGAAGCCGTCGCTCTGGAGACACCCGCGTCTGCTGACGTCGCCGGTGCACGCACGCGACTACCGGCTGCCCTGAATAGACTGCGCGGGCCATGAACGCCGAGCAGCTCGCCGCCGACCTGCGCCCGAAGGTCCGCGCGTCGATGGGCGACGTGCGCGCCGGTCTCGAGCGTCTCGCACGTATCCCGTCGCTGAGCGCCCCGGGGTACGACGCGGCACCGGTGCAGAAGACCGCGGAGCTCACTGCGGAGCTGTTCAAGGCCGCCGGGGTCAACGCGCGCGTGGTGGGGAAGGCTGGGGCGCATCCCGCTGTGGTCGGTCGCGTGGCCGGTCCTCCGGGCACGCCGACCGTCCTGCTCTACGCGCATCACGACGTACAGCCGCCAGGCCCGCGCGATCGCTGGCAGACCGACCCCTTCGAGCCCGTCGAGCGCGACGGCCGCCTCTACGGTCGTGGCACCGCCGATGACAAGGCCGGCATCGCGGCGCATCTTGCGGCGCTACGCGCGTTCGGTGGCAAGCCGCCGTGCGGCGTCGCGCTCTTCATCGAGGGAGAGGAGGAGTCCGGATCCACGCACCTGATGGACTACCTGATCGCTGAGAAGTCGACGTTGCAATGCGATGCCGTGATCATCGCTGACTCCGCGAACTGGCGGATCGGCCAGCCTGCGATCACGACGACGCTGCGCGGCAACGCGCTCGTCACGCTCGAGGTGCGGGTCGCAGATCACGCGGTGCACAGCGGGGGCTACGGCGGCGTGGTGCCCGACGCGCTCATGGCGATCACGCGCCTGCTCTCGTCGCTCCACGACGACAAGGGCCGCGTCGCGGTGAAAGGTCTGAAGAGCGGTGACGCCGACGGGCTCGACATGACCGAGGAGGAGCTCCGCGGCTACGTCGGCTCGCGTCCATCGGTGCAGCTCATCGGGGACGGCTCGCTGACCTCACGCCTGTGGACCAAGCCGTCCATCTCGATCATCGGTCTCGACGCGACGCCGGTGAAGGAGGCGTCGAACACGCTCTGGCCGGTCGCGTCGGCTCGACTGTCGATGCGGGTGCCACCGGGCCAGAACGCGAAGGCGGCGCAGGACGCGCTCGTGTCGCACCTCGAGTCGTATGTCCCGTGGGGAGCGGAGCTCACCATCACCCGGGGACCGACCGGCGAGGCATTCACCGGCGCGACGAACGGCCCCGCGTACGCCGCCCTCAAGTCGGCGCTCGGCGCGGCCTGGGGCAAGGAGGCGATCGATATCGGCCAGGGTGGGAGCATCCCGTTCCTTTTCGACTTCGCGCGCACGTTCCCCGGTGCGGCGCTCCTGGTCACCGGTGTCGAGGACCCCGCGTCGAACGCGCACTCTGAGAACGAAAGCCTGCACCTCGCGGAATTCGAGAACGTCTGCGTCGCCGAGGCGACGTTCCTCGGCCTGTTCGGAGCGTCGGCGCGGGGCTGATGCTCCGCGGCATCCTGACCCTCCGTTGCCCCGGATGCCGGCGTGGGAAGCTGTTCAGCGGCCTCCTCACGATGCCCGAGCGGTGTCCCGTCTGCGGGCTCTACTACGAGCGGGAGCACGGGTACTTCGTAGGCGCGATGGCCATCAGCTACGGGCTCGCGGTCGGAGCGGTCGCGGTGCTGTTCTTCGGCCTGCTCTGGCTCACGCACTGGCCGCTGGAGTGGGTCCTGCTCGTGTCCGGTGCCGCGTTCCTGCCGCTTGCGCCGTTCTGCTTCCGTTATTCGCGCGCGCTCTGGATCTACCTGGACCGGAGGATGGATCCAGACGACCCGAAGGACCGTTAGGTAGCGTTCGGAGCGTGGAGGCCATCCGCTCGAGCCGGCTCGATCTCGTGTCGCTCTCACCCGAGGTCCTTGCCGCCTTCGCGAGCGCGGATCTCGTGGCCGCGCGGGCCCTTGTCGACTTCGCGATCCCCGATGACTTCTATCTGAAGCCCGGCTGGCTTGAGCTCGTTCGAATGCGACATGACCAGGTCCGGAGGGACCCAGCGTGGTTGCCGTGGTCGCTGCGCGCGATCGTGGTACGCGAGCCGGCGCGTGCGATGGTCGGCCACGCGAACTTTCACGGGCCGCCCGGCATCAACGACGTCTCAACGCCGGGTGCCGCCGAGATCGGGTACACCGTCGCTGCGGCGCACCGCGGCAACGGCTACGCGACCGAGGTGGCTCGGGCGATGATGGAATGGGCGCACGCTGAGCACGGTGTGACGCGATTCATCTCGGGGGTCCGGCCGGACAACGCCGCATCGCTCCGCGTGAACGACAAGCTCGGGTTCACGCGGACCGGCGACGTCGTGGATGGAGAGCTCATCTTCGAGCTGCGGCTGCCCTGAAGCGCTGGTCGCGCCTGGTCATGCCGGATCTTGCCCCGCTCCGCGAGTCGCGGTCCTACCGACTGATCTTCATCGGCCAGATCGTCTCGCTGAGCGGCAGCCAGCTCCGGCTGGTCGCGCTGCCGTACCAGATCTTTCTGCTGACCGGCTCGTCGCTCGCGGTCGGCGCCATCGGTCTGTTCCAGGCGGTCCCACTCCTGGTGCTCGGTCTCTTTGGCGGCGTGATCGCCGATGCCGTCGACCGGCGGCGTCTGCTGCTCATCACGCAGGTCGGGCTCGCGATCGTCTCGCTCGCCCTCGCGGTCGTGACGCAGCTCGGCCTCGCGTCGGTCCCGCTGCTGTACGCGTTGACCGCGCTCGGTGCGTGCTTCTCGGCGCTCGACAGTCCGACCCGCGCATCGCTCATCCCGACGCTGGTCGAGCGCCGCCACATGAACGCGGCGATGGCCCTGAACCAGACAGCCTGGCAGGTCGCCTCCGTTGTCGGATCAGCGCTCGGCGGCATCGTCATCGCGCGCGTCGGCCTTGCGGGCGCGTACTGGATCGACGTCGTGACCTTCGCGGCGGCATTTGCGGCAGTCCTGGGCATGCGCACGCCCCCGCGGGTCCGGACCGACCGGGTGCCGGTCCTGCGTTCGCTCGTCGAAGGCATTCGGTATCTCGGGGCGACGCGGATCCTGCTGGCCACGATGGTGCTCGACTTCCTCGCGATGTTCTTCGGCTCGCCCCGTGCCCTCTTCCCGTATTACGCCGAGCGCGTGTTCCACGTCGGTCCCGAGGGCCTGGGGCTCCTCTACGCCTCGATGGGTGTCGGAGCGCTGCTCGCGGCGCTCGCATCGGGCTGGACCGCGCGCGTGAGGCGTCCCGGTCTCACGATCCTGGGCTCGGTCGCGGTCTGGGGCCTCGCGATCGCGCTGTTCGGTGTGATCGACGAGAACATGTTCGTTCTCGGCTGCGTGCTCCTCGCGATCGCATCCGGAGCCGACATCGTGGCGACGATCCTCCGTGGCACGATGCTGCAGCTGATCGTGCCCGATGCGCTTCGCGGCCGGCTCAATTCGATCAACCTCATGTTCGTCGCCGGTGGTCCGTACCTCGGTCAGTTCGAATCCGGCCTGGTCGCCGGTCTCTGGTCTCCGGTCGCGGCGGTCGTCTCCGGCGGCCTCGCCTGCGTCGTCGCGGTCATCGCGGTGGGCGCGTGGCTGCCCGAGCTCGTCCGGTATCACGCGCTCGGCGATGACCGTCGCCCTGACCGCATGGAGGATGCCACCAACGGGGGCTGACCGGCGTAGCCTGTCAGTGGAGATGAAGCTCGCCGCCGGCGTTCGCACGTTTCTCGACGCACCGCGGTCCGCTGACCTCGGCACGATCAATCCGGACGGCTCGCCGCAGCTCTCGATCATCTGGTTCGAGCGCCGCGATGACGAGGTCGTGATCAACACGACGGCGCAGCGGATCAAGGCCCGCAACATGGACCGCGACCTGCGGGTGTCACTGCTCATCGGTGATGCTGACACCTACGTCCGGATCGACGGCGATGCGCGTGTCGTCGCGACAGGTGCGCGAGCGGTCGCGGATATCCGCGCGATGGCGGTGCGCTATGTGGGCGAGGAGCACGCCGAGAAGCAGACGCGGGATACCTGGTCGAAGCAGGACCGAGTGACGTATTCGATCGACGTCAAGCGCGTGTACCGCTACGGGTTCGACTGATCTAGACCATCCGCTCGCCCGCGGCGTTCGCGAGCGGCAACACGCCGATCATCTCGAGGACCATCGCCGTCGGGAAGATCGTGCGCGCGAGAGAGGTCACGGGTTTCGGAGCGGGTGAACGGAATCGAACCGTCGATCAAACGTTGGGAACGTTTTTTGTTACCACTACAACACACCCGCTAGTCGCGACTTTTAAATTCTATCGCGTGTTCGAGCCTTGCTCCAGTTGAACTGTCTAGCGGTTCGTCGCCGATGGCAATTCGCACATCGGATATCACACCTCTCGATCTCAGCGTAGACGCGTGGCCACCGTCTCGACACCATCATGTTGGCCACAGCCATCAACTTCTCGCGCGGATCTCGGTGATCGAATTCAAGAAGTACAGGGTTCGTGGTCCCGCAATCAACGCACGGATGTGTAGCGAGGTAGCGCAGGATCTCGCGGCGATTCACCTCGCGCCGCTGCCGTACCTGCGCGACTGCCCGTCGCACGTAATCGCGCTTGTTCGCGATGTAGTGGGCGTGACGGTAAGCAGCGTGGCAGTTGCGGCAATAGAAATTCAACGTACCGAGACGCTCGTTGGAGAAGGAGAACGCTTCGGGCGGTTGCACGATCTCGCAAGCCGAACAACGCAGGAGGCCATCAGCACGCGTACGCATGGAGCGGCTCCCCAAGTCGGTATGAGCCGAACTGCGACGCGGTGCGCAGGCGGTGGCAGTTTGCGCACCGGACGACGCACTTCTCGATCTCGCGCTCGATGGCGGGGCTAGCCTGCCGCGAGAGCATCTTCCCAACGCTGAATAGCTTCGTCACGGGATCGATGTGATCGAAGTCGAGCACGACGGGATCGGCCTCGCCGCAGTCCACACAGGGGTGCGTGAGCAGATGGTCATACGCGAGTTCGCGGTTCGACAAACGGTGGCGAACTTGCGCTGTCGCATTCTTTGCGAGGTAGGAAGCCTTGTGGAGCCGGTAGTGCTCCTTCCCGTACTCACGACAGCAGGGGAGGCAGTACGAGCGACGCGTCCCCCGCGTCTTGTCCTTGACCGGAAATGCCTCGCTGGGTTTCTCGTTATGGCAGCGCGCGCAGACACGCGTGGATGCGGTCATCTGGGCCACCTTGGAGATCGGCTGCGGCCTGGCCTCCGCGCCCTGATCTCTTCGCACGCCTGTTCTAACTGAAATGGACCAGAAAGTCAAGCGTTTTCGGGCATTTGGTGCCTGATCTCGTACCGGCCAGCCACCCTCTCTTGGATCCGGCGACGCGCACGAGTTGGCATGGCGGGTGCCTTTCAAGCGCACGAATGCAGCCCGTACCCCTCCCGGTGCCGGACACCGAGCCGAAGGCCGACATCGTCGACAGCCTCCAGCAGAGCGACCTCAAACGGTGGTCGCCGCGGCGTGCGGGGGTGCCCGCGCTCCTCGACTGGTGGCCGAGCTATCTCGCGCTGATCGCGCTCACGTTCGTCACCGTCATCGCGGCCTCAC
>JBBQHN010000071.1:0-10315 GCA_038324015.1 Candidatus Limnocylindria bacterium
GAGTTGCGTCGTATCGGTCGTGATCGTCGACATGAGGTACGTGCCGAGCGCGAGCAGCAGGGCCGCGAACGACCCGAGGTAGCGGTACCGCTTGATCCGGAGCATGAGGTTCCCGGTGGCGACGCTGCCGGCGACGAGGCCGACCATCATCGGCGTCACCAGCAGGCCCGAGTTGGTCGCCGCGATGCCAAGGACGCCCTGGTAGACGAGGGGGACGTAGACGATGGCGCCGAACATGCCGACCGCTACGAGGAACCCGGTGACCACGGAGACGGCGAAGGTGCGGTTCTTGAAGAGCTCGAACGGGACGATGGGGTGGTCCCCCCGCCGCTCGATGAGGTAGAAGGCGGCGAGCATGACCATGCCGACCGCGAGTAGCCCGAGGACCTCGGGAGAGCCCCAATCGTGATCTCGAGTAATGGAGAACGCGACGAGGAGCGGGGCGAGGCCAGCGGTGAGCGCGGCGGCGCCGACGAAGTCGATGTCCCGCCAGCTCGCGTTGTGGGTCGTGCGTGGCATCGTCAAGAGGACGAACAGGACGGCCGTGACGCCGACCGGGACGTTCACGTAGAAGACCCAGCGCCAGCCGACGTTGTCGGTGAGATAGCCACCGATGGTCGGTCCGACGACCGATGCGATGCCGAAGATGCCGCCGAACAGGCCCTGAATGCGAGCGCGGCGCTCGATCGTGAAGATGTCGGCGATCGCGGCGAAGACGCTGGAGAAGATCACGCCGCTGAACAGGCCCTGGATCCCGCGGAAGAGGACGAGCTGGAGCATGTCCTGGGCCTGGCCACAGAGCGCCGACGCGAGGACGAAGCCCACCATGCCCGCGAGGAGGAGCGGCTTCCGGCCGAACAGGTCGCCGAGCTTGCCCGAGATCGGGGTCATGATGGTGGAGGTCACGAGGTACGCGGTGAGGACCCAGGAGTAGTAGTCGAGTCCCTTGAGCTCCGCGACGATACGCGGAAGTGCCGTGCCGACGATCGTCTGGTCGAGGGCGGCGAGGAAGAGCGCGAGCATGATCCCGATCGTCACGAGGACGAGTCGGCGGCCGTGCAGTTCACCGGACAATGCGGGTCTCCTTTTTCGCGGGTGGGTCGATGAGGATCTCGGTCATGTCGGCGACCGCCGTGCGCAGTCGAGCCTTCTGACCCGGGGTGAGCTCGTCGATGCGCCGGATCACCTCGGCCGTCATGAGGTCGCCGACGCGCTCGACCTCCGCGGTCCCCTTGTCAGTCAGATTCACGACGACCGCGCGCCGGTCGGTCGGATCATCGACGCGGCGTACAAGGCCTTCCGCCGAGAGCGCCTCAATGACCTCGCTCATCGCCGACGGCGACGACGCGCAGCGGGTCGCGAGCTCGCCCGATCGGATCGGGCCAAAGCCGT
The DNA here is from genome assembly GCA_038324015.1 of Candidatus Limnocylindria bacterium. GTDB lineage: Bacteria > Chloroflexota > Limnocylindria > P2-11E > P2-11E > UBA4735. The sequence goes on from JBBQHN010000071.1 coordinate 1,393, forward strand.
TGAGGATGCCGAGGACCTTGTAGCGGCCGAGGGAGCCACCACCGGCGTCACGCACTGCAGCCGTCCAGAGCTGGCCGATCCAGGGGAACATCCCCTGGATCTGTTTGGCCAGCCGAACGTCGGCCGCGGAAGCTGGTTTTTGGGCCGTGCTGGTGGGCAAGTTATTTCGCCTTCCGAATTATTTGGTCGCCGAAATATACGTCCTCCGAAGCATCTGTCCACCTGCTGTTTCGCGTCATTCGTCACAGTTGGGCCCGACCTCACGCGCGCGACCGCTCACGCGTTCTAGGGTCGTGGGCATGCGGATCGGGGTCACCTTCGTCGCCTGCGCGGCCATCTGGGGGAGCACGTTCCTTGCGATCCGTCTGGGCAACGAGGCGACCCCGCCAGTGTGGGCGGCGACCATCCGGCTGGCCCTTGCGTCAGTGATCCTCTTCGGCATCTCCGCCGCCTTCCGGATGCCACTTCCGCGTGGCGCCGCGCTCCGCGGTGCCGCGCTATGGGGCTTCTTCAACCTCGGCGTGAACTTCGCGCTCCTCTATAGCGGCGAGCAGACCGTCCCGAGCGGCATATCGGCCGTGCTCTTCGCGACCGTCCCACTGACGACGGCACTGCTCGCGGCGATCTTCGGCGTCGAGCGGCTGGTGGCCAGGAAGCTCATTGCCGCCTCCGTCGCGATCGCAGGCGTCGCGGTCATCTTCGCGGGCGAGCTTGGCGTGGCGGTCCCGCTCGCCGGACTCCTCACGGTCTTTTGCGGCGCGTCGGCTGCGGCGCTCGCGAACGTCCTGCTGAAGCAGGCGCCGAAGCAGCAGGTGATCCCGCTGAACGCGATCGGTACCGCGGTTGGCGCGGTCTTCTGCCTCGTGACGAGCTTCGTGCTCGGAGAGTCACACCTGATCCCGACGACGATGAGCGCGTGGCTGCCGATCCTGTACCTCACCATCGCCGGATCGCTCGGCGCGTTCGTCCTCTTCAGCTGGCTCGTGACCCACTGGACCGTTGGCAACGCGAGCCTGGTGGGCGTGACCGTGCCGATCATCGCGGTCATCGTCGGTGCGATCGCGAAGGGGGAGCAGCCGGCGCCCCTCACCTACGTGGGCGCCGCGATCGTCATCAGCGCGGTGCTGATCGCGCTCCGCGCGCCGCGCGCCGTGGCGTCCGGGCCGGCAACGTCCGCGGCAAAGGCGCACTAGCCAGAAGGCATCTCGCGACGTGGCCGTTCACCACGCCGGTCGCATGCAGGATCGATCCAGCGATGGTCGGTCCGACGAAGTTGAATCCCCGGGACCGCAGCGCCTTCGAGAGCGCCACTGGGTCGTCGAAGCCGCGGAGCCACTGCCGGACGTTCCCGACCTCATCGCGGAGGTCCAGGTAGGCGCGCGCGTTCGCGATCGCTGACCGGATCTTTGCCCTATTGCGCACGATCCCGGCGTCGGCCAGCAGGCGCTGTTCGTCGCGCGCGGTGAATCGGGCGACGGCCTCGGGCCGGAAGCCGGCGAACGCGAGCCGGTACGCCGGGCGCCTGTTCAGGATCGTCGCCCACGACAGGCCGGCCTGCGCGCCTTCGAGCACGATGCGTTCGAACAGCTGCGCGTCGGTCCGCGGAAAGCGGCCCCACTCACGGTCGTGATACGCGCGCATCTTCGGGTCCGACTCCGCCCACGGGCAGGTCCCGTTGGTCACCGGCCGACGATACTGGGCGCTGACGACTTCACCGTGGAGAGGTGCCGATATGCCGGCGAATAGACCGAAGAGTGGGCGCGCGATCCGCAAGACCGGGCAGGCGACCGAGAGTGCGCGGAAGGCGGGCCACCGACCCAAGAACGCGCGAGCGGATGGTTCGGCGACGTCGTCGAAGACCCGACGCCTGAAAGGCGCATAGCGCGCCGCGGCGCCCCTAGGGCGCGCTGACCACGACCGTCGTCGAGAAGAGGATCGCGATCAGGATGCAGGCCTGCCCGCTCGGACAGATCACCGAGCCGGTCGCGGAGATCCTGCTCGTGCCGGGCGCCACAGCGGTCCAGATCGCTTGGGTCCCTCTGACGAGCAGCTCGTTCTGGACACGTCGGACGAGCACGGCTCCATCTGGCGGATCGAGCCGCCACTCGTAGTCGGCGCCGAGCGCGATCTGGATGCGGTCACCGACCTTCGCTGTGACCGTCCCACGATCGTTGGCTCTCGTCACGAGCACGGCGCCAGGGAGCGGTGCGACCGGCGCCGGCGGGTCGGACGTCGCTGGGACGCCGCTGCCTGCGCCCCCGCAGGCCGCTGCGACGATCGCGATGGTGACCAGAAGGGGCACGAACGTCCTCACGACATGCAGACGCTCGGCGCTCCCGAACGGTTCCCGGCACACGCTGAGCACGCTCCGGAGCATAGGAGCCGTCGTCGCCTAGCCTGCGCCCGTGAAGCAGCGCACGAGCACGGGGATCGTGGCGTTCGCGGGCTTCGTCGTCCTCGGTCTGCCCACCGGGATGCTCGGTATCGCATGGCCATCGATCCGCGCTGCGCTCGACGCCCCGCTCGCCGGTCTTGGGCTCCTTCTCGGCGCGATGACCGTGACGCAGTTCTTGTCGAGCGGCGCGAGCGGGATCATCCGCGAGCGTCTCGGCACATTCGCGCTGCTGCTGATCCCGACCGTCCTGTCAGCCGCTGGCCTCGCGCTCTTCGCCATCGCTCCGGACTGGCCGACGATGGTCGCGGCCGCCGCGTTCCTCGGCGCCGGCCTCGGTCTGCTCGACGCCGCGGTGAACATGGAGGCGGCGCTGAAGCGCGGCACGCGGTTCATGGGCGCGCTGCACGCGTCCTGGGCGCTCGGCGCGACGCTCGGCCCGCTCGTCGTCGGCGCCGCCCTCGTTCTGACAGGATCGTGGCGCACGGGGTACGCGCTCGCGGCCATCGCCTTCGTCGCGCTCGCGATCGGCACGTACCTCACCAGAAGCGGCATCGAGGCCGCACCGGAGCTGGAGGACACCGACCTTGCCGCCGGACGCCCGGTGCGCATCGTCGCGATCGGCGCGACGCTCCTCTTCCTGTACGTCGGTCTCGAGCTCGGCGCAGGCCAGTGGAGCTACACGCGGCTCACGGCCGATGGCGCGCTCAGTGACACCATCGCCGGGCTCGGAGTCTTCCTGTATTGGACGGCGCTCGCGGCCGGCCGGCTCGGGCTCGCGCTGTTCGGGGATCGCGTCGCGCCGCAGCGCCTCTTCGACCTCAGCGCGAGCGGTGCGCTCGCGTCGGCGCTCGCCTTTTGGCTCCTGCCACCCACCGCGGCTGCCCTCGTGGCGCTGCCACTGATCGGCGGGTCGCTCTCGGTGTTCGTTCCGCTGCTCCTCTTCCTGACGCCGCGGCGCGTCGGCCGCGCGGCCGCGCCGCGCGCGATCGGGTACCAGGTGGCCGCGGGGATGATCGGCGGCGCAGTGCTTCCCGGCGTGATCGGTCTCGTCATGCAATCCGCCGGCGTCGCGATGCTCGGCGTATGCCTCGTCCTCCTCGCGCTTGCCCTCGGTGGGTTGCATCTCGCATCGCGCGAATTCTTACGGGGTCAGACGGGGGCGGCCACCACCTTGAACGCCCGGACGGGAGATGCGAGCAGGTAGAGGAAAGCGACGACCGCGATGAGGCCGGCGATGAAGAGCGTCGGGCGTAGACCGATCGTGTCACCGAGCACGCCCCCGACGAACGCTGCGGGCGGCGCGACGCCGAACGAAATGAACCGCGACGCCGCGTTGACCCGACCGAGAAGCCGCTCCGGCGTGACCGATTGGGTGAGCGTGATCGAGCTCACGGTCCAGAGCGGCACCGTCAGACCGAGCAGCGCCTGCGACGCAGCGAGCACGAGGGCGGCCTGCACCGGGGTCCCGGCCGCGAAGGGAAGGAGCAGCCGGCTCATCGCCTCGAGCGCGAGCGCGCCGATCATCACCGGCCCGAGGCCGAATCGCGTGGTCAGCGGGCCCGCGAGCATCGCACCGATGAGGCTGAGCGGCCCGATCGCAGCGATGGCGACCCCGAGGAGCGCGGGCGGAAGGCCGAGCTCGCGCGTCGCGTAGACGACCAGGATCGCCTGGACCGCGAACCATTCGATGTTGGCGAGCGCGATCGCGACGACACAACGGAAGACGATCTCGTGCCCACGCATCCAACGGGCCCCTTCGACGATCTCGTGCCAGATGCTCTTCGTCATGTCGCGCGGATGGATCGTCTCGCGGGTGCGGATCGTGAGGAGGATCGCGGCCGATACGAGGAAGGTCAGCGCGTCGAACAGCACGGCGATCGGTGCGGTGAGCGCCTGGACCAGGACGCCGCCGAGCGACGGGCCCGCCACCTGGGCCACGGCGCTCGACGCCTGCAGGCGACTGTTCGCCGCGACGAGCTGCGGGCGGCCAACGACCGCGGGCACGAGGGCACCGCGGGAGAGATCTGTCGAGACACGGAAAGAGCCGGCGAGGAACGCGACGGCGTAGAGCTGACCGAGGGTGAGCACCCCGAGCGCAGCCGCGATCGGGACCGATCCGACCGCGAGGGCACTGCCGATATCGGACGCGATCATGATCGGTCGGCGTGGCACGCGATCGACCCAGGCGCCGACGAACAGCCCCAGTACCACCGACGGCGCCATGCTCGCCGCCACCAGCAGGCCCGTCTCGGTGGCCTGCGCGCCGAGCACGAGGACGGCGGTGAGCGGGAGCGCGAGCACGGAGATCTGGCTGCCGAGCGCCGCGACGGTAAAACCGGTCCAGAGCCTCGCGAAGTCAGGGTTCCGCCAGAGGGACATCTACTGATGATGGGGTAGCACCGGCGTGATGGCTCCGTCATCCTATCCGGCTCGCGCCGCCTCGATCGTCTTGATGTCGATCTTCTTCAGCTTCAGCATCGCGTCGAGCGAACGCTTGGACTTCCGCGGATCCGGGTCACCGAGCGCGTCCGTGAGTGCCGTGGGGATGATCTGCCAGGACAGGCCGAACGTGTCTTTGAGCCATCCGAACTGCGGGCCGGCGTTGAGGCCGATAACGGTCTGGCCCTCAAGCTCGCAGGTGACGGTCATCGCTTTGCCATTCGGTCCGCCCGGCGTGATGCTCAGGATCCTCGAGTTCTGGAAGATCGAGCAATAGAGACGCATCGCTTCCTCGGCCTGGTCGTTGAACCACAGGAATGGGGTGATCTTGGGCACGTCGTCCTCCCTATGTCGCATTCAGCGTCGCGAGGTGCGCGGCGAAGTGATCGAGGATCTGGGTGTAGCCGGCGCGCTCCTGCGCCTCATCCATCGCCATCTCGAGCGTGAGCGTCAGCCGGGTCCCGCCGAGCACATCCTCGAAGGTGGTCGTCATCACGCGATGGTCGCCGATCAGCTGGACGATCCTCTCCAGCCTCACGACCTCGCGGTACGTGCCACTGAACTGGAATCCCTCGTGGCTCCCGTCGGCGGGACGCATGCCGACGCTGAACGCGCCGCCGGGTCGAAGGTCGATCTGGGCGGACGGCGACTCCCAGTCGTTGGCGAACATCCAGCTGGTCACGTGCTTCGGGTCGGTGTACGCGGTCCACACGAGCTCGCGCGGCGCGTTGAAGACGCGGACGAGCGTGAGCTGCCGCCCGGAGACGCTGACCCCGCGGTCGGTGTCGTTGCCGGACAGCACACCCACAAGCTTGTCGAGGCTCTGGTTGATGCCCTGCGTCAGGCCCTGCTGCGCCATCCGCTCGAAGTCGGCGACGGTCGGGAGTTGCTGCTCAACGGTGAGCCGCGTCCGTCCGCCGACGTCCGCGAAGCGGACTGTCGTTGTCACGGTCGGCAGCGCCTGGCCCGGTGCGATCTCGGGCGACATGGTGAACACGAGGAGTTCGTTCGGCACCACCTCGGTGACCACACCCGGGCCGGGGAAGATCTGGCCATTGAACGGGGGAGCGTCGGGGGCCTTCATGTCGACGCGGAAGACGCCGCCCGCCCGAGCGTCGACCTCACACCGCGGTGAGCTGAAGCCCTCCGGGGGGAACCACTTCGCGAGCTGCGCGGGATCGGTCCACGCCCGGTAGACACGCTCACGCGGCGCGTCGTAGATCCGTGTCGTGACGAGGGTGCGCTCCGGCGCGGCGACGCTAGGTGTTGCGACCATTGTTCTCGTCCTCCTGTTGCATCTCGCGAAGGTGCGCACCGAGTCGATCGAGGCTCATCTCCCAGAAGACCCGGTAGCGCTCCACCCAGGTCGCGGCCTCGCGCAGCCGGCCGGCCTCGAGCCGCGCCGGACGCCACTGCGCGTCGCGACCGCGCGAGATCAGGCCGGCGTGCTCGAGAACCTTGAGGTGCTTCGAGACGGCCGGCAGCGTCATGGCGAACGGCTTCGCGAGCTCGGTGACCGACGTCTCCCCGCCGGACGCGAGACGCGCGAGGATCGCCCGGCGGGTGGGATCGGCGAGGGCCGAGAACGTGACGCTTAGGTGGTCGGCTGGCATGTACTGCACCTTCCGGTTAAATAACTACTTGATTTAATACAACCCCTGCGCCGGCGCGTCAAGGGTCCTGGCAGGGGGCAGTTAGGCCCGGGCGAGCGGGGCGGCGACCACGCCGTCGCGCTCGAGCGCCTCCCCGTCTGACCTCCCGAGCTCGCGGAGGATCTCGCGGGTGTGCTCCCCAAGGAGCGGTCCGGCTCGCTCGACGCGGACCGGGGTGCGCGAAAAGCGCACCGGTGAACCGGTCACGCGGACCGTCCCGATCGTCGGGTGATCGACCTCACGGACGACCCCGCGAGCGCGCACGTGCTCGTCGTCGAGCACCTCATCCAGTGACGAGAGCACGCCGCAGGGGACGCCGGCTCGCTCGAGCGCGCGGTACCAGTGCTCGCTCGGCTTCAGCGTCGTCACCGCCTCGATGAGCGCGGCCAGCTCCCGGTGATTGCGGCGGCGCTCGTGGACCTGGGCGAAGCGCTCGTCGCGCTCGAGAGGGTCAAGGCCGAGGACCGCACAGAAGGAGTGCCAGTTCGCGGGCGTTGTCGCGCCGATCGTGACGTACCCGTCGGCTGTGCGGACGGCCTGATAGGGCGCGTTGAAGCGATGCGCCGACCCGAGCGGCCCGGGTACCTCGCCGTTCGCGAGATACCCGCTCGTTTCCCAGACCTGCAGCGCGATCGCCGACTCGAGCATGCTCACGTCGATGTGCTGTCCGAGCCCATCCCGATCACGGACACGGAGCGCGGCGAGGATCGCGTACGCGCCGAACATCCCGGCGGCGAGATCGGTGATCGGCACCCCGACCTTCACCGGTGGACGCCCCTCCTCGCCGGTGATCGCCATGAGCCCGGACATGCCCTGCACGATGAGGTCGAGCGCCGCGCGGTCCTTGTATGGCCCGGTCTGCCCGAAGCCGCTGGCGGACGACAGGATGATCCGCGGATTCGCCTCGCAGAGAACGGCGTAGCCGATACCGAGATCGTCGAGTGTCCCCGGCCGCAGGTTCTCGACGACGACGTCGCTCCATCTGACGAGATCAAGGAATAGCTCGCGGCCACAGTCCGACTTCAGATCGATCGCGATGGACCGCTTGTTGCGATTCACGGCGAGGAAGGGCGCACTCTCGCCCTCGAGGAACGGGGCAGCGGTCCGGGTGAAGTCACCGCCCTTCGGATTCTCCACCTTGATGACGTCGGCCCCGAGGTCCCCGAGGAGCATCCCGCAGAACGGGCCGGCCATGAAGTTCCCGAGCTCCAGCACGCGGAGGCCCTCGAGCGCGTATGGCGAGTCGGTCACCGGCCGGTCCACTTCGGCGGACGCTTGTTGAGGAAGGCGTCGATGCCCTCTTTGAAGTCCGCGCTCTCGTAGGCCATGAGGACGAGATCCTCCGCGTCGGTGATCCGGGCGTGCTCCCTGAGCCGCCGTACACCTTCCTTGACGGACCGGATCGTCAGCGGCGCGTTCGCGGCGATCTGCTCGGCCAGCTCCATGGTCCGGGCCTCGAGACGCCCGGGCGGTACGACCTCGTTGAACACGCCCGCGGCCCGGCCCTCCTCGGCATCGATGAGGCGTGCGGTGAACAGGAGCTCCTTGGTCCGCGACGGCCCGAGGTACGAGACGATGCGGGCGAGCGTCGTGATCGAAAGCGTGTTGCCGAGCGTCTTGGCGATCGGCACGCCGAGCCGCGCGTCGGTCGCGGCGATCCGCAGGTCGCACGCGAGCGCGATCGACGCCCCGCCACCGACCGCGAAGCCGCGGATCATCGCGATCGTCGGCTTCTTCACGAGCTCGACCCGGCCGACATTGCGGCTCTGGTCCTTCTCGTAGTCGATGGCGTGCTGCGGCGTCGTGAACGTCTTGAACTGCGAGATATCGGTACCCGCCACGAATGCCTTGTCGCCGGCTCCGCGGAGGACGAGCACGCGGACCCGGTCGTCCCGGTCGACGTGCTCACACCCGTCGAAGAGACCGCGGTACATGCCCCAGGTCATCGCATTGCGCGCGTCCGGCCTGTTGAACGTGAGGATCGCAACGGCGCCCCGCCGCTCGTATGCGAGATCCGGGGTCTGCGGCACGAAGTCGGCCTCGCTGGACACCGGTCGCGCTACGTCGCCCGCATCTTGTTGTTCTTGGCGTCGTGGGTGACCTCGGCGAGACCGAGTGCCTCGAGGAGCGGCGGCAGGTACATCCCGAACCGGCCGCGGTAACCCTTCTTAAGCCCGTACCAGCCCTTGACCGGGTTCTTTGGCGACCGGGCCCACGCCTCGACCGTCCCGTCGGCCGCGGGCTTCTGCTCGTCGGCGCTCCCGAGCGGCATCCAGTCACCATGCTCCTTGAGCATCGCGTGCAGATCTTCGATCGCGCGTGTCTGATAGCGGAGCTGGGTCGTCCCCACCTGACACACGATCGCCGGCGGGTCGAGCGTCTCATCCTTGTACATCGTGTACTCCGATGTTCCGCTCGGCGTCTTCAGCTTCCACGG
>JBBQHN010000072.1:0-10285 GCA_038324015.1 Candidatus Limnocylindria bacterium
GAGCAAGGTCACGCCGGAGTGCCCGGTCACTTCACCGCTTTCGGGTCGCCGGTCGCGATGAAGCCGAGAGCGCGGCGCCAGGCGTCATCGCACGCGTCCTTCCACTGCGCGAAGGTGCGGTCGAAGAACGAGTGCGGCGCGCTCGGGTAGCTGACCAGGTGATGGGCGAGGCCCTTTGTCGTGAGCACGCGGTCAAACTCCTCGATCGCGCTCGCGGGGATACCGGCGTCCCCGCCGCCGAACAGGCCGAGGATCGGCGCGCTCATCCGGTCGACCTTGCCGATCGGCGCATCGGTGTCCTTGTCGTCGCGGGCGACCGGCGGGCCGTAGAAGCCGATGACGCCCGTGAGACCGGCCTGCGCCGCCGACGCATTGAACGCGACCCGACCGCCCATGCAGAAGCCGAGGACGAAGATGCGCGTGGCGCCGGTCCGCGCCTTCAGCCCGGCGATCCCTGCCGCGATGTCCTGCTGCACGAGATCCGGCCGTGCGCGGGCGGCGGTCACGTGATCTTGAAAGGCGAAGTCGTCGGGCCGTCGTGATGTGCCGGCGGTTCGCCCGAAGTAGTCGATGGCGATCGCGTGGACCCCGGCCGACGCAAAACGCTCGGCGAGCTCTTCATAGAACGAGTGGAGGCCCCGCACTCCGGCGCGATGACCACACCGGCATCACCCGATGCTGCTGCGAGGAACGCGCGGAGGTTCGCGCCATCGGCGCTGGTGAGGATGACCTCCTGCCCACCCGCGCCGCCGCTGATCGGCAGCAGGTCGCTGGGGACCTCAGGCGGTCGCGCGCCCGGCGGGAAGCACATCGCGGATATCCTAGCCAGACATGGCCGACCTGTTGTCCCGTGTCGCCGCGCGCCTCGCCCTGATGGCGCCGTACCTCGCGCGCTCGGGCGCATCGGCGGAGCTCGTGGGCATCGAAGACGGCGTCGCGCAGCTGAAGGTGGATCTCACCCGTCCGGGCTCAAGCCGGCTCGTCGCGTCGCTACAGGTGAAGAACGGGATCGAGCGTGCGCTACGCGACGCGATCCCGGAGCTCCGTGCGGTCGAAGCGGTCAATCTCCCGCCGCACACACTGCGCGGCTGGGATCAAGCCAGCGCTGAGCCGGTGCGGACGAAGCCCTAGCCTAGCGCTCGAGCTGCCGCACCTTCGGCGCACGCGCCAGGTCGTACTCGCGCATCCGCTCCGGACCCAGACGCGACAGCTCTCCCTGCGCCACGCGCGCATCGCGCATGAGCGCCGCGACGTCGACACCCTGACATGTCGGGGCGAACGATCGGAGGCGGGCGATGCCTTCTTCCATGAGGACGCTCGCGCCATGGTGATTTCCGTTCCGCCAGTGATGGAAGCCGACGCCGATCTGGAGGATGCCGTGGTACAGGCCACGGATCGGTGCACGGGTGTCACGCCACAGCGTCTCCAGGATCTCGTGCTGCTCGAAGAACTCGCCGGCGTTGAAGAGCTCGATGCCGTGGATCAACGCCGCCGGTGGAGGTTCGCCACAGCGTGCGCGCACGTCTTCGTCGATCTCGCCACCGGGAACACGCTTCGGCGGCCGTGCCGCCTTGCGCTCGCGGCTAGTGGGCTCTGGCGTGTTCTGCCTTCAGGTGACCGCGGAACCGCAGCTCATCGAGGATGAATTCGCGCACGCCATCGTTCCCCAAGTCATCCGCGACGTGCTCGAGGTCCGCGGCGTAGCTCACCTTGATGCCCTCACGGATGTCATGACCGGCCGCCAGATAGCCCGTGGGCAGCGCATAGATGCGCGTGTACTGAAAGTGCCAGATCGGGCCGGTCTGGCCGAGCAGCTTGGCAGCGATCTTCAGGCCGCGCGGGGTTACCTCGACGATCCTTGCGTGCGTGCCGATCTCCTGCTTCGCCTGGGCGCGCTCGGCATCGGAGGCGTCCGCGGGGAACGGGAATTCGGCGGTGTCCTGTTCGCTCATCGGCGATAGTGATGGTAGCCTTTCGATCGGCTGGAGGGACCGCGCAAGTGGGCTCCGGGACAACCCATCAGAGGAGTTCGACCGATGGCCTACGTGATCACCGAGCCATGTGTGACCGTCAAAGACGCGAGCTGCGTGGACGTTTGTCCGGTGGATTGTATTTATACGACCGACGCCGACAACATGTACTACATCCATCCGGATGAGTGCATCGACTGCGGCGCCTGCGAATCGGTGTGTCCGGTGAGCGCCATCTTCCCCGAGGATGCGGTGCCGGACAAGTGGAAGAACTACATCGAGATCAACAAGGTGTACTTCAACAAGTAAGGTCACCCATCGTTCTGATCGAGATCGGCGGCCGTAGGGCCGCGGTTCTCTTTTTGCGCGACACGCTTCGTGCGTGCCTGCTCGCGAACGCATGCGAGACATTGCTTCGATGCGCGCGGCTCGATGTCCACCCCGCGACTCACATATAAACGGACGCGAGCCGTCGCGTACTCATGTCCATGGATGCAATGCGTTTTGTGCGAACCCCATTCCGCGCGTCCGCGCGAAAGGGCGGGCTGGTCGGCGATCGTCTTGATCGCGGCGAACGCCTGTGCGCGCTTGACGCCGCTCATCCACGGCAATAGCACGTGGATCACCTGCCGCACGCCATCGCATTGCTGGACCCGCCAGCGGTATACGAGCTCGGTGGAGCCCTTCTGAGAGTACGGACCGTAGATGCGACCGACCCCTACAAGGCGACAGAATCGGACCAGCTCCTGCGGCGTCTCGCTTGGACCGCACTGTGTGATGTTCGCTTCCACGTACTTGAATCCGCGATGGGAGCGGTGGTCGCCGAGGCATGTGCTGCCCTCTGCGTCATAGAGACCAGCCGCCCATGAGAACGACGGGATCGGCGCCTGGTCAAACACGAGTCCTACGGCGGCGCGGAACTGACCGCGCTTCTCAGGAGACAGCCAAGGCCCGATGAGCCTGCCGGTGCGAGCGACATCGCCCTGGCTACTGGCCACCCACCAATAGAGATCCCGTAAGCCGTTCTCTACCTTCGGTCCGGCCACGCGCCCGACGCCGACGGCGTCTCGGAAGCGGATCAAAACCGCGGGAACGCCATCCGGACCGGCCTGATTGATCTGCGCCATCGGCCGACGCCGGCGACCACGGCCGCTCCGAACGAGGGACGCCCACCCGTCCCCGTCGAAGAACCCCGCGGCCCAGGCCAGCTCGTGCTCGTCCATACGAGCACGGAGCCAAACCGCGGACGCCGTGTCTTCAGCACGATGGTCCTATTGTCGCGGCGCTAGTTCTCCGTGAGCGGACGGCGCGCGGCGAATCCGCCTTCGAGCGTGTGCCACCACGCGATCCGGTCGCCCTCGCCGAGCCGCCAGCAGAGGTAGACCTCTTCCCCGCCCCGCTGGGTACGGAAATCGATGAGGCCGTTGTCGAGGTCCTTGACCTCGATGCCGAGCTCGGCGACCTCGCGCAGTAGCGCCTCGATCTCCTTCGTGACCGGTGGGCTCGGCCTGGCGTCGTAGGTCGCCTTGCGGCGCTTCAGCTCCTCCAGGAGCGGCCGCACGCGGGGGATGAGCGCCTCGGCCCCGGCGCGGGTGAATTGCGGCATATCCTCACTTTAGGTCGCGTCTAAAGGAGAGGGTCATGGCCACATTCGTTCTGCTCACGAAGGTCACCCCGGCGGGCGTCAAGACCCTGCAGGCGAACCCGCGCCGCATCAAAGAGGTGAACAAGGAGATCGAAGCACAGGGCGCACGAGTCGTCGCGCAGTACGCGACGCTCGGCCGCTACGACTTCGTGAACGTCGTCGAGGCGAAGGACGCCGACACGATGGCGCGCGTCTCGGTCAGCCTCGGCGCGCGCGGCACGCTTTCGATCGAGACGCTCACCGCGATCCCCGTCGAGTCCTTCGTCCGGGCGATCTCCGCAAAGAAGGCCGCGCGGTAGGCGTGCCCGAGCAGCGGATCGCGCCGCCCGCGTATCCGGACATCGTCCGTAACGACGAGGACCGCGAGCACTTCGACCGGCTCTACGACGATCTGGTGCGCGTACTCGGCCTCTCGCCCGCGGAGGCGCTCCTCAACGCGGCGACCCAGTTCGAGCTCGGCTTCGATGTGCGTGGACCCTTCGAGAAGCGCAAACGGCGCGCGAAGGTCACGAGACAGACCGCCCATGACCGGCGGGAGGAAGGCGCGGAGCCGCCACCGTTCGACCTCGAGCCACCGGGCTAGGACTCCACGCCCGCGGGATACGCGCCGATGAGCGCGCCGCTGGCCCGTGCGTGTGCCTCGGCCGCATCCCAGGGGCTGTGCAGGAGCGTCAGCACGAGCGTCCGCAAGCTGTCCGCGCTCACGAACGTCCCATCGGCCGCGAGCGCGACGGCACGAGCCGCCGGCGCGGCGCGTAGCGCCTGTAAGTACCGGTCTACGTCTTTGGGTGGGTCGCCGAACAGATCCAAGCCGTCACGAAGACGCACGATGGTGACGTCGTAGGGCGTCATCGTGTGGCTCGATGCACCTGGCCCGGGGATGTACATGACCTCCCCCGTCAGCAGCGCCACATGCCCGTCCGCGGCGAGGAGCCCGGCGTGCGCGAGGATGCGGGTCGCGACCGTGAGCTCGGTCGCCGGCTCTTCGCGGATGAGCACGATCTGGCCTAGGCCGCGACGGCGGCGAGAAGGTCCTCCGCGGCGCGGACCGGCGCGCCGGCCGGGACCTCGTCATCCCGTGCGGCCGCCACGGCCGCGTCCCAGACGACTTCGCGTCCCAGATGCTCCCCGATCCGCGCGCCGCAGATGCGCGTGACCTCGGCGAGCGTGGCGTCGGCACCGAGCCGTCGGAACGAGGCGACCTCGTGCCTGAAGCCGCAGGGGATCATCCGCTCGAACGCCGTGAGATCCACGTCCACATTCAGCGCGAACCCGTGCCGCGTGATGCCTCGCGAGACGCGCACGCCGATGGCCGCGATCTTCGCTTCACGATGGTCCGGCAGCTCGACCCACACCCCGGTCTTGCCCTCGATCGTGCGTGAGGCAATACCGAAGTCGGCCAGCGTCGCACGCAACCCGTCCTCGAGCGCGCGGACGTAGGCGACAACGTCGGGCGCATCGCCGAGCGACACGATCGGATAGCCGACCAGCTGGCCGGGACCGTGATACGTGATGTCCCCGCCGCGATCGACGCGGTAGGCGGACGCTCCGGCGGCGCGCAGCTCCGCCGGCGACGCCGTGAGGTGCTCGAGCGACCCGCGCTTGCCGATCGTGTACACGGGATCGTGCTCGAGGAGCAGCAACCGTTCCGGTCCGCCGGCCGCAAGACGCGACGCGACAGCCTCTTGGAGGCGCCAGGCGTCGAGGTAGCCGCGGCGGCCGAGCGCGGACGCGCGAAGCTCAGCCGGCACTGGCCATCCCAACATGGCGCTCGGCGTGATACGAGCTGCGGACGAGCGGCCCGGACTCCACGTGATCGAAGCCCATCGTCATCCCGATCTCACGGAACTCCGCGAACTCGGCGGGGGTCCAATACCGCTCGATCGGCAGATGCTCCGGAGACGGACGCAGGTACTGGCCGATCGTGAGCACATCGGTCCCCTGCTCCGCGATCGCACGCATCGTGTCGACGATCTCGTCCTTCGTCTCACCCAGGCCCACCATGATCCCGGTCTTGCACACGAGGGTCGGCGCCCGCTCCTTGGTCCGGCGCAGCACCTCGAGCGACCGTTCGAAGCGCGCCTGCGGCCGTACGCGGGTGTACAGGCGCGGGACCGTCTCGACGTTGTGGTTCATGATCTCGGGCCGCTCGGCCAGGACGGTGTCCAACGCCTCGAGGACCCCGCGGAAGTCCGGAATGAGCACCTCGACCGACGTTCCCGGTGACTGGCGCCTGATCTCACGGATCGTCTCGGCGAAGAGGCGCGCCCCGCCGTCCTCGAGCTCGTCACGGTTGACGCTCGTGACCACCGCGTGCTTCACGCCCATCCGCGCGACGGCCTCACCAACATGCACCGGCTCGTCGAGATCGAGCTCCGTGGGCTTGCCCGTCTTGACCGCGCAGAAGCCGCACGACCGGGTGCAGGTGTCTCCGAGGATCATGAACGTCGCGGTACCGGCGCCCCAGCACTCCGCCATGTTCGGGCAGTGCGCCTCTTCGCAGACCGTGTGGAGCGACTTGCTGCGCATGAGGCGCCGGAGCTCTTCGACCTGCGGACCCATCGGCAGCCGGACCTTGAGCCAGTCTGGACGCGCATGATCGATCGGCACGCGCTCGTTCACGGCGTTCCGGCCGCGCGACCGTGGTCGCTCCACCTCGCCGGGCATCTCGAAGACGATCGGAACGAGCTCCGCCATCAGGAGAGCGCGACGTTCGCGGGATCGACGCCCTGGATCCAGACCTTCACATCTTTGAGGAAGTTCGCTGCTGTGGCGCCATCCATGATCCGGTGGTCGAAGGAGAGCACCACGTTCCCCATCGTGCGGATGCCGATGGTGTCGTCATCGAGCGCGACGACGCGCTTGCCGATGGACTCGGTCGTCATGATCGCGGCCTGTCCCGGGTTCACGATCGGGTAGCTGAGGTAGGTCCCAAGCGTTCCGCCGTTGTTCACAGTGAACGTGCCGCCCTCGAAGTCCCCGATCGTGAGCTTCTTGTTGCGCGCACGCGTCGCGAGATCGCGGACCGCGCGGGCGATGCCCGTGATCGAAAGCTCATCGGCGTTCTTGATGACCGGGACCACAAGCCCCTCGTCGCCGAGCGAGATCGCGATGCCCAGGTTGATCGCCTTCACCTTCACGATCCCCTGGTCGGTCCACTTCGCGTTGACCAGCGGGTACCGGCGGAGGGCGATCGTGACCGCCTTGATGGCGAATGGCAGATACGTCAGCTCATAGCCCTCGCGCGACTTGAACGACTCCCGCACGGACTCGCGGAACTTCGCGACGTGGGTCCAGTCGATCTCCATCATCGCCGCCGCGTGCGGGATGGTCGTCTTCGATACGACCATCGCGTTCGCGATCGCCTTGCGCATCTGCGTGAGCGGCATGACCTCGTCGCCGGCGAGCGGCTGCGGCGCCGTCGGCTGGGGTGGGGCCGCCGGCCGCTGGGCCGGTTGCGCCCCCTGCGGCTGCGATCGCAGCTGCGCGATGAACTGCTCCACGTCCTGGCGCGTCACCCGGCCATTGAGGCCCGTTCCGTTGACCCGCGAGAGATCGACGCCGTTCTCGGTCGCGAGCCGTCGGACGACGGGCGTGGTACGGATGTCGCCGTTCGCTGACGGTGCTGTCGCGACCGGCGACGCGGAGGACGACCCTGGGGTGGGCTGTGGTGACGGCGCCACCTGCGCCACCGGCGTCGCGGACACCGGCTGCGACGCACGCGGTGATTGAGGCGCCGGTGTCGTCTGCGCCGGCGGCAGTTGAGGCGTCGCCGGCGCCGCATCAGCAGTCGCGTCCCCCCCTGCGTCAGCCGTGTCGAAGGTCGCCAGCAAGGTGCCGATCGGCACCGTATCGCCCTCCTTGACCGCCACGCTCTTCAGTGTGCCGGCGACCGGCGACGGGATCTCCGTGTTGACCTTATCCGTCTGGACCTCGACGAGCAGGTCGTACTTCTCGACCTTCTCGCCCGGCTGCTTCAGCCACTTGCCGATCGTCCCTTCGGTGACCGACTCGCCGAGCTTGGGCATCTTGAGCTCAAAGACACTCATTTCAGTACGCCGCCAATTCCCGCATCTTCATAGCGATATTGTCCGCGTTCGGCAGGAACGCGTCTTCCTGGATCTTGTTGAAGGGCGTCGCGGGCGATTCCGGGCCTGCCAGGCGCATGACCGGAGCGTCCAGCGAATCGAACGCCTCCTCGGCGATCATCGCGCAGATCTCGGCCCCGGCGCCGAACATCCGGTTGTCCTCATACACGACCAAACACTTCCCGGTCTTCCGGGCTTCCCGGAGGATCGTGTCCGCGTCGAGCGGCCGCAGGCTCCGGACGTCCACCACATCGACCGAGATGCCCTCGCCGGCCAGCGCGACGGCCGCCTCGAGGCAGCGATGCATCATGAGACCGTAGGCGTACACCGTGATGTCGGTCCCCTCGCGCTTCACGTCCGCGGGCCCGAGCGGGATCGTGAAGTCGCCGTCCGGAACGTCGCCTTTCACCGCACGGTACGTCGCCTTGTGCTCGAGGAAGATGACCGGGTCGGGATCGCGGATCGCCGAGCGGAGCATCCCGGTGATGTCCCGTGGCGTGCTCGGCACCACGACCTTGAGACCCGGCACGTGCGCGTAGAAGGCCTCGAGCGATTGCGAGTGGTAGAGCGCGCCGTGCACGCCCGCGCCCCAGGGCATCCGGATGACGATCGGCACGTTCCACTGCCCGTTGGAGCGGTAACGGATCCGGGCGGCCTCGTCGACGATCTGCTCGAAGGCCGGTGTGCTGAAGTCCGCGAACTGCATTTCGGCGATCGGGATAAGACCCGCGATCGCCGCGCCGATGGCGACGCCGACGATGTTCGATTCGGCGAGCGGCATGTCGATCACCCGGTCGGGGCCGAACTCCTCGATGAAGCCCTCCGTCACGCGGAACACGCCGCCGCGGACACCGACGTCCTCGCCAAGGATGATCGTCCGCGGGTCGCGCCGGAACTCGTCACGGAGCGTGTCGTGAACGGCCTGGACGTTGTTCTTCTCCACCCGAGCTCAGCCTAGGCGAAGATCGGGGAATTCGCGGGGTCGACGCTCGCGCATGACGGCGTAGGCGGCCTCGACGATCTGCTCCCGGTTCGGCTTCGCGAAGTAGTCGCCGTCGACGCCGACCGGCGCGCGGTGCTCGGCCGCCGTAAGGGTGCGCGGCGCAGCGTCGAGATGATCGAAGCCGCTTTGGACCTCGAGGACCTCGCGCAATATGAACGACGAAGCCCCACCGGGCACGTCCTCGTCGATGACGAGCAGCGCGTTCGTCTTCTTGAGCGAGCGCGCGACCGATCCGGAAAGGTCGAACGGGTTCATCGTCTGGATGTCGATGATCTCGGCGTCGATACCAAGGGCAGCGAGCGTCTCGGACGCCTCGAGCGCGATGCGCACCAGCGCGCCATACGTGACGATCGTGAGATCGGCGCCGGGGCGCACAGTCTCGGTCACGCCGAGCGGAAGGCGGAACTCGCCGAGGTTATCCGGCACCCTCTCTTTCAGGCGGTACCCGTTCAACACCTCGATCACCAGCGCGGGGCTGTCGCCGCGGAAGAGCGTGTGGTAGAAGCCCGCGGCCTGGACCATATTCCGCGGGACCACGACGTAGATCCCGCGCAGCGCATTGAGCTCGACCGACATCGGCGAGCCGGTGTGCCAGATGCCCTGCAGGCGATGTCCCTTCGTCCGGATGAACACCGGCGCCTTCTGCCCGCCCGCCGTGCGGTAGTGCAGTGTCGCGAGATCATCGCTCGCAAGCTCGAGCGCGTAGAGCAGGTAGTCGAGGTACTGGATGTCCACGATCGGCCGGAGACCCCGTAATGCGGCACCGATCCCCTGACCGAGGATCGTCGCCTCGCGGATGCCCGTGTCGGTGAATCGGCGCTCGCCATACTTCGCCTGGAGACCCTCGAAGACGAGATTCACGTCGCCAAGCTTTCCGACATCCTCACCCAGCACGAACAGGCGCCGGTCGCGCGCGAAGTTGAGGTCGAAGTTGCGCAGCAGCACGACACGACCGTCCACCGTCTCGGACCGATCCGAGTACTCGGCAGCGATCGGCGTGACCTTCAGCGGCGACTCCGCCGAGGTGCTGTACAGGAACGAGTCATAACGGGCCGAGTTCCGGTCCGCGTAGTCCTTGGCGAACGCGCGGAGCGCGCCGGCCGCCGCGCCCTCGCGTCCGCGCAGGGCATAGCCGGCACGCCGGACGGCGGACTGGACGACGCGGCGACTGACCTCGAGCGGATCGGCAAGCTCCGCGACGACATCGGCAAGGCGGACCTCGGGCGACTCCTGCTGCGCGCGCTCGAGGAGTCCGCGCGCTCGGTCGAGCTCGGCGCGGATCGGATCGAGGTAGGCGTCCCAGGCCGCGACCCGCGAGGACTCGACCGCCTTGCGGTCCTCGTCCTCGAACGCGTCGAGGTCCGCGGCTTTCGCGATGCCCTCGGCGAGCATCCAACCACGCATCTTCGTGATCGGATCGCCGGACGTCTCGAATGCCAGACGCTCCTTGGTCTTGTACCGCTCGTGCGAGCCGCTCGTGGAGTGGCCCTGCGGCTGGGTCATCTCCACGACGTGGATCAGCGCGGGTATCTGCTCGCGCCGGACCTGCTCGGCGACGTCGGCATACGTGTCGATGAGC
>JBBQHN010000073.1:0-10096 GCA_038324015.1 Candidatus Limnocylindria bacterium
GGCATGAACGGGCTGCGGCGATGCGCGGACGAGCGGACCGGAACCCCCCGCCGGGCCCCGCACACCGAGCGGAACGCTGAGGAAAGGACTACGGAGCGAGTGAAGCAGACCTCTACGCACGATTCTTCCGCAGCCTCCTAGCCGCGCGTTACGCCCGATCGGCGGTGGCGCCTCCCGCCGCGAGCTCGACCCGCTCGGGACCGGTCCACGCTTCACGGATCGCGGAGAGCGTCTGCTCCGGCGCGGTGGCATCGAGCGATCCGAAGTCGCCGTCCAGCAGCTCGCGGAACACGGTCGGGGGCACGAGATCAGCGATCTCGGTGACGAACTTCGCGACCTCGACGAACGAACGCGTGGCGAGTGCCGCGGTCTCGGCGTCACCGAACGCGACCGCGGTCGTGTGCAGCGTCGTGTAGCTCACGTAGACGAGGTTGAGCGCGACGTGATCATCACGGAGTCCCTTCGCCGCGCCCTCGGTGCGGACCTTGTTGTACAGGCCGGCCATGACGCCGAGCGCGTCCGATACGACCTCCTTCACCGGGTGCGTCGGGCTTCCACCCAAGACCTCGAGCCGTGCGCCGAGGGCGTCGTCCTGCCGCTTGAGGCTGAGCGCCACGCGCGCGATCGTCTGCGAGACGTCGGGCTTGTCCTTGAACTCGTCCTTCTGGCGCTCCATCGCCGTCTGCACGTGGCTGACGACCGACTTCATGTCACCGAGGTACTTGGTGATGGTCTCCTGCCGCTTGTCGCCCATGTTGCTCTCCTTCAGTTTCCGAGTAGCGGCTCCGAAGCAAGGAGCGGGCCACGGGGAGAGCGGCCGAGCTAGGCGAAGGTCGGCTTCTGC
This sequence comes from Candidatus Limnocylindria bacterium, assembly GCA_038324015.1. GTDB lineage: Bacteria > Chloroflexota > Limnocylindria > P2-11E > P2-11E > UBA4735. The sequence goes on from JBBQHN010000073.1 coordinate 845, forward strand.
GCTCGTCGCGTGAGCGGATCCACACCGGCGTACGTGAGGAAGTCGGTCATCCGGAAACCGGTCCCAGCGTTCTGGAGGGTCGGGATCCAATCGGGCTTCTGGACGAGATACGACGCCGGGTCGGTCTGCAACAGACCCAGCACGACCTCGGCGACGATGCGGCCACCGACTGGGCCGAGGTGGAAACCACCGGTGTTCTTACCGATATCGCTATTCGGCACGAGCGCCGCCTCCTTGAGCATGTAATAGAAGAGCGGCGTGCTCTGTTCGAGACCGATGCCGTACTGCGTGAGCTCCTTCAGATCCTCGCCACTCAGCTTGTTCACGCCCATCGCACCTGCGATCGCCTGGCCCGAGGGCATCGACCACGTGATGTGACGCAGGAGATTGCGCTGCATCAGCGAGATCGGGGCCTTGTGGCTCGCGATCGCGCCAAGCGGCAGGGTGAAGAGCGGCGTCGAGATCTTCGGGTCGATCATCTTGTTGGGCTTCACCTCGCCATCCTTGAAATCGAAGAACGTCTGCCAGCCGATGAAGCGCCGCGGCGCGCGGAAGCCGCTCCGCATGTCGGCCGGATCTTTGCCGGGCGCTGAGGTGATGTCGCCCAGCGCCGGATCGAAGATGAATCCGAAGAACGGCTTCCCGCCATCGCCCTTAAGGTTCGCCCGATAGGACGGCCGGATCATCGTGTGGCCCACGCGGAAGCAGGCGCCCTGGAATTCGATAGGCATTGCCGCCTCGCCCTTGGCCGGGCGATAGAACTGGCGGCCGTTCGTGAGGATGTCGTTGACGATCGCCGGACCCACGAACAGTGGCAGGAACTCGTTCACGATCATCCACTGGTAGTGCCACACCGTGAGCCGCCGGGCCTCGGCGAAGACAGCCGCGGGGTCGATGAGGCCCAGCTGGTTGCGGGCGTGGTCGACCGCCTTGTTGTGGAACAGGATGAAGGCGCAGTGAAGACCCGCGATCATCATGTGCTGATCGGTGCGCGGATCCGGGACGATGGCCGTCATATCCGCGGTGCGCGGCAGGTCTTCGAAGATCCCACCGCTCTCGATCCGCAGCTTCGCGATGTCATTGGGGTCGTAGAACGCCGCGCTGACGCTCGGTCCCAGGCCGTACACGGTATCGAGATCGAAGTACGGCACGCGCGCGTTCGGCATCGTCGACGGATCGGTCGGCACGCCAAGCGTCGACCGGCTGTCGAAGGTCATGTCGAAGTCCATGAACTGCCCGAAGAAGGTGACGCCCGCAGTGTGGGTGGGATTGTCGGGGTTCGTCGGCGGGCTGTTCCCGTTCACCGTTGCGTCCGCGATGAGCGCCACGGGACCGGCGCTGAGCTGGTCGTTCGCGTCGAGCAGGCCACCCGGCTTGCCGATGTCACGCATGACATCGCGGAGCGCGTCGGTCGCGCCGGCGGGCTCGAGCTTGTCGAAGAACGGTGGCAGATCGGGGAAGAGCCGCGTGAAGTTTCCCGGCACGACCGTGTGATCGCGCACGTCGATGCGGCCGAGGCTGACGCCGGTCGCGACCCCTGCGGCGCCCGCGGCGCCCAGACCGACCCCCAGGCCGGTGAGGAATGTGCGCCGGCTGTATCCGGCTCGGGAGCGATCCACCTTGTCTGCCATCAGTCTTCTCCTCCAGTGTCGAGCGCCCCGTCGGGTAGTGGGATGCCTCCTTCGGTGGTGGGCGCGGGCACCACCGGCGGGATCGACACGTAGCTGAGCAGCAGGCCGGACACCGCGGCGAGCAGGGTCGTGCCGAGCCAGAGATCGAACGGCCACTCGATCGCGTAGACGATCTTCAAGATCAGGAAGTAGGTCGTCCACAGCGCGAGCGGCGTGAGGGCAGCCAGGACCCGATACCCGCGCGTGTTGTGTGCGTCCGGCTCAAAGATGTCGATCACCGTATCGGCGACGAGACCGCCGAGGAGCGCAGCGAAGACAGTCGCACCGAGATCGAAGCTCGAGAGCGAGCTCATCGCGAAGCTGACCCCGACGAACAGCATCGTCGCGCTGCCGAAGGGCAGCCGCCAGCGCCGTAACGCGAGGAACAACGGCGCCAGGAGGATGAGGTTCGTCACGAGAACGCGGGCCGCACCCGCGAATTCGGTCGTCCCACGGACCCGGCTGTTACCGGCGAGCTCCGGCGGGATCCGGCCGATCTGGACCGACGGGGTCCAATCGAGGAACGCGTTCAGCCACTGGAACATGAACGCGAGCACGCAGGTGACGAGCGTCAGTGCGAGGAGCGGCGGCAGCATCCGGCGGAACGAGCCGTTAGCTGGGTAGAAGCGTGGCGCGTACCAGGCCGACCGCAGCGGGGCCGAAGCCAGACCGGCGGCTCCCGCGAAGAGCAGCAGATGGAACGGCGCGATCACCCGCGCCACCCCGGCTTCCTCTCCGAAGATGGTGTGCCACGCGAGATCACCGAACAGGCCGATGCCTGCGAGCGCGAGGCCACCGATGGCCAGCGGGTAGCGGAGCGGGATGCCGAGGATGGGATGGAGGTAGGGCGCGGGCTTGCCGCCGCGGTGGTACAGGTGCGGATTGCGGGTGACGACCCACAGCGCGGTGGCGTTGAAGCCCGCGTAGAGCAGCGCATGCCAGATCGTGAAGAAGCTGCCGAGCGCGCCGTTCTGCAGGTTGATGTGGTTCCAACCGTCGAGGAACAGGCCGGCGACCAGCAGGGTCGACAACAGGCCCGTGATCAGATCTTCTCGCCAGATCGCCTTCGCGCCCAACGTGCCCTCCACTCCTCGCTAGGAGCAGCGGCAGCCTAGCCGACCCGGGTCCTCTCGGAGGTAACCTTGATCACCGGAGGAGAGTGAATAGGTGAACACCGTGCGTGCACGTGACGGTCTCGAGCTCGCCACGTATCGGTGGCCGGCGGCCGGCACTGAGCGCGCGCACCTGCTCCTCGTGCACGGGATCGCGGAGCATTCCGGCCGCTACGAGCACGTCGCAGCGCAGCTCGCCGCCGCGGGGATCACGACGCACGCCTTCGACCTGCGCGGCTTCGGCCGGTCCGGCGGTGATCGCGCGTACGTCGACCGGTGGTCGCAATACCACGAGGATGTCGAGGACCGGCTGAACGAGGTCCGGTCCGTCGCTCATGGGCTGCCGGTGATCCTGTACGGACATTCGATGGGGGGCCTCATCGCACTCGGCTACGTGCTCGCGGATCCGCCGCGACCGCTGCCTGATCTCCTCGTGCTCTCGGCGCCGGCGATCGACGCGGTGGTCCCCGGATGGCAGCTGCGGATGGCGAACATTCTGGCGGCCGCCGTGCCTCGTTTCGCGATCAAGAACACATTCCCGAAAGACGCGCTTTCCAGCGACCCCGCGGTCGCGACCGACTACCTCGCGGATCCGCTCGCCGTGCACCGGACGACGACGCGGCTCGGCGCTTCATTGTTCCGCGAACAGGCCCGCCTCAGAAACGTCCTGGCGCGAGGCGCACCGCTCCCGATGCCGACCTACGTCGTGCATGGCGCAGCCGATCCGCTCGTTCCGGAGTGGGCCAGCCGATCGCTCGAGGGACGGGTGAACGTGACGCGGCACGTGTACCCGGACCTTCGTCACGAGACACACAACGAGCCGAGCGGCCCGGCCGTGATCGCCGACACGATCGCCTGGATCGCGGCCCATCGCTAGGTCCGCTGGTCCTAGCGCGAGCGGTAGGGCGCCGAGAGCGCCGCTTCGAGCTGATCGATGAGCAGGACGACATCGGGGCCGACGTTCCCGCGCGCGAAATAGCCCTCGAGCTGCGCGGCGATCGAGCGCGCGATCGGGAACCGGTACATCGCCGCGACGCCGCACAGGCCATGCGCGATGCGCGCAGCCTCGTCCAGTGCCGCCGGATCAGCGGTCCGCTGCGCGGCGGTGCGCCGCAGCACGGCGATGCGCTCGAGCTGCGAGCTGCGATCCGCCTCCCAGTACCGTTCGAATGCGGCCTCGAGCTCCGGATCGATAGCGTCGGATGACATGGTCCGCATGCTAAAAGGCACGGCGCGTTCGTGTGTCCCATCCCTCACTCCAGAGGGCTAGGAAGAAACGCCCCTGCCATCGACGCTGCCGAGCCACTCCACCGAGTGACGTAGTCGTCGGAGATCCCGCGTTGAATTGGATGCATGGCAGAGCCGCAACGGGTCCGCCGCGATCAGTTCGAAGCCGGTGCCCTCGCGTGTCCACAATGTGGGCTCGCGCTGTTGCCTGATAGCCATACTCATTACCTGGTCAGCCAGACCAGAACGTCGCCGATCGGTGCGGCGCTCGTGTGCGACCGGTGCGGCACGAGCCTTCGTCTCTGGTTCACGGTGACGGCTACCGCGTGATCTTGTAGATCCGGCCCCCGGAGCCGTACTGGAGGACGTAGACCTCGCCGTCACGGCCTTGTGCGAACGAGCCGACGGAAAACCCGGTCGTCGCGAGCTGCGCCTGTGCCGCGACGCGGCCGTCCTGATACCGGATGCCCCAGAGCCGGCCGCTGCAGTAGTCGGCATAGAGGTACACACCGCGAAGGTCCGGCGCCGCGCCGTGGTAGACGAACCCGCCGGTGATGCTGCAGCCGAGGCTGTGCGGGTACTCGAAGATCGGTAGCGACAGCCCCGTCATGTCGCAGCTCGCCGTGCTGTAGCAGTGCAGGCCCTCCATGACGTTCCATCCGTAGTTGCCACCCCGCGAGACGAGGTCGATCTCCTCGTACTGGTTCTGACCGACGTCCGCGACCCAGAGGATGCCGGTCGCGGTATCGAACGAGAAGCGCCACGGGTTGCGCATCCCGATGACATAGATCTCACCGCGACCGCCGCCGGAGGCGAATGGGTTGTCTGACGGGTTGCGATAGCGAGTGCGATCGCTCACGTCGATGCGCAGGATCTTGCCGAGCAGCGCATTGCGGTTCTGTCCGTTGCGCTGCGGGTCGCCGCCGGACCCCCCGTCACCCATCCCGATGTAGAGGAATCCGTCCGGCCCAAAGGCAAGCTGCCCACCGTTGTGGTTGTCGTAGGGCTGTCCGATCTCAAGGATCACGACCTCGCTCGCCTTGTCCGCGACGATGCGATCCGAGGTGAAGCTCGCGATCTGGGTACGCAGCGGTCCGCCACGCGTGTAATCGAGGAAGAAGACGCCGCTCTGCGCGAAGTCGGGCGCGAACGCGAAACCAAGGAGGCCTTTCTCGCCACCTGACTCGACGTGATCGCGAATGTCGACGAATACGGTCGCGCTCACGTCGCCATCGCGGAACGTCAGGATGCGGCCGGCCTGCTCGAGCACGTACCAGCGGCCGTCCGCGGCCTGGAACAGTCCGGTCATCGAGTTGAACGTGAGGCTGCCCATGGCTCGCTGCAGCTGGACCTGCGGCAACGCAGGCGCGGGCGTCGGCGGAGTGGCGGTCGGCGCCGGCGTCGGCGCAGGTGTCGCTGTCGAACTCGGTGTCGATGAAGGAGCGGGCGATACCGCGGACGAAGACGACGGCGCGGCCGATGATGTCGCGGACGGGGACGCGATCTCCGCGCTGGCTTGACTGGGCGGGGTCGAGACGACGGCCGCCGGCGCCGAACAGGCGCCCACGATGGCCAGCGTTGCCGCGAGCGCGAGGCCGCCTCGTTTCATCCGCGTCACGGTACTGAACGACGCAGGGACGGGCGCGATACGCCCCGCACGTCCTGTGGTCAGCGGGCCTTCAGGAATTCGAGAACGCGCCGGGTCACGAGCGCTGCCGCCTCCGGTCGGAACGAGGGCAGGCTCGAGTCCGCGAAGTAGTGCTGGTCACCGGGATACAGGAAGAGCTCGGCATCCTTCGTCGATGCGACGAGGGCGCGTGCGGCATCGACGTCACCCTCGTTCATGAAGAACGGATCGGCGTCCATACCGTGGATCTGGACCGGCACGTTCTGTGGCCATGAAGTCCCAAACTCGGATACCGGGACGCAGGAGTAGAAGAGCAGCGCCCCTCGCGCTGCGGGACGGCTCTGCGCGAGCTTCTGCGCCGGCAGGACGCCGAGCGAGAAGCCGGCGTAGACGAGCTCACTTGGGAGCCCGTTCGCAGCCCGCACGCCGCGGGCGATGATCTCGCCGAAGCCCACCTCGCCGGCGTGAGCGACGCCCTCCGCGATACTGCCGAACATCCGGCCCTCGAACAGGTCAGGGGTGTGCACGGTGTGGCCTGCTCGGCGCAGCTCGTCGGCGAACGCGTGGAAGCCCGTTGTCTGACCCATCGCGTGGTGGAACAACAGGACTTCTGCCATGTCTCAGCTCCTCCTCTTTATGCGGCTGACTGTCCGTACCGCCTGAGGACGCGCAGGGCCCGCAGTGTCTTCCAGCGGCTCGGCCGCCCATCGCCGTCCTCGAGCGCCCGCTCCGCCACGACGACGTCAGCCGGCGCATCGGCAAGATCGCGCAGGACCTGCCAGCGGATGGAAGGGTCGGAATCGAGGGTCCAGTCCTCCTTCAGCTCACTGCCTTCTTCACGAGCGCGCCGATCCTCGCCTCATCGGCGGGAGTGAGCTCCTTCAACGCGAAGGCATTCGGCCACATGGCCCCGTCGTCGAGGTTCGACTCGTCGCTGAAGCCGAGCATCGCGTATCTCGTCTTGAACTTCTGCGCGCTTTGGAAGAAACAGACGACTTTGCCATCCCTAGCGTAGGCCGGCATCCCGTACCAGAGCTTCGCCGCGAGTACCGGCGCGCTTGCCTTGATGACCGCATGGAGCCGTTTCGCCATGGCCCGATCTGATGCGGGCAGCGCGTCGATCGTCGCGAGAACGACGCGTTCCTCGTCGGCCTTGCCCGCAGCCGCCTTCAGCTCCTGGGCGCGCTGCCGCATCGCGAGCTTTTCCTCTTGCGTGAAGCCTTTGGATGCCACGCTGGCCACCGCGGTGCTCTTCGCGGATGACTTCGTGGCCTTCGGTGCAGGCCGCTCGGCCATGTGTGCCCCTCCGTTCGCGATGACTCGTGGGTCACGCGCCGGTGATCGTACAGAGCAGCTGCGATCGCGGTGATCACCGACGCAACCGAGCCGACCCGAAACCTGCCAGCGACGCTGGCAGCGACCGAGCATGCGCAGGGCAAGGCCCCGCCTCAGCTCCGCGCCAGCGGGGACCCGGGATGGGCTGGTACATGAGCACCAAGAAGGCCTTCGCCGCTCTACCGGAAGACTGAGCCCGGGGCACCTCACACTCGGGGGTAGCGATGCACGCCGCGAACAACGCAGCGCGCTGAGCGCGGGCTGAGAGAATGACGCGCATGAGCACGCTCGCCAACGCCATTCATGCGATCGGCCGGTTCGGAGAGGACCCTGCCGACAGCGAGGACGTCCGCCTCAAGAAGCGGTATTTGGTCACGTCCGCCGTACTGATCCTGCCCAGCGGGGTGATCTGGGGCCTGATCTACGCGGCCGCGGGAGAACCAACGGCGGCGGCGATCCCGCTCGGATACGTGGTCATCTCGATGGCGAGCATCGCTTTCTTCGCGCGCACCCGAAACCTTCGGCTCTTCCGGGCCGGGCAGCTCCTGTTCATCCTGCTGCTCCCGTTCCTGCTTCAGGTGTCGTTGGGCGGCTTCGGGCCTGCGAGCGCGGTCATCGTCTGGTCATTCATCTGTCCGTTCGGCGCACTGGTCTTCGCTGATCTGCGCAGCGCCGCCCGCTGGTTCGCGCTATTCGTCGCGCTGGTCGCGGCGTCGCCGTTCATCGCGACACGACCGGCGAACAACCTGCCGGACTGGCTGGTCATGCTGCTCTTCGTGCTGAACATCGCGACGGTCTCGACCATCGTGTTCGTGCTGTTGGCGAGGTTCGTGCGCCAGCTCGCGCTGGAGCGCGCACGCTCGGAGGGGCTGCTGCTGAACGTGCTGCCAAAGCCGATCGCCGACCGGTTGAAGGATGCGCCCGGCGTGATCGCGGACGCGTACGAGGCCGCGACGGTCCTATTCGCCGATGTCGTGAACTCGACCCCACTCACGCGCGAGCTCTCACCGCAGGAGATGGTGGCCCTGCTCGACGAGTACGTCACCCACTTCGACGGGCTTGCCCTGCGTTACGGCATCGAGAAGATCAGGACGATCGGCGACAACTGGATGGGCGTCGCCGGCGTACCGCAGCCACGGCCCGATCACGCGCCGTGCGCAGCGCTCTTGGCGATCGAGATGCTCGCGTATGTCCGTTCACGTCAAGCGGAGCACGGACGCTCCCTCGACTTCCGCATCGGGCTCAGTTCGGGACCCGTGATCGGCGGCGTCATCGGGCGGAGCAAGTTCGTCTTTGATATCTGGGGCGATGCAGTGAACATCGCCAGCCGAATGGAGTCGACAGGTGTCGCCGGGCGCATTCAGGTCGGACCCGCCACTCGGGCTCTTCTCGACGATGGGTTCATCCTGGAGCCGCGAGGAACGGTCGAGATCAAGGGCGGAGGCCTGATGCACACGTGGTTCCTCGTCGGGACTCAGGGCTGGAGGTCCATGGCGTCCGACAAGGACTGAGCGCGACTGACGCGTTGGCTAGTGGAACCGCTGCTCGCCGGCGCGGATCTCGACGTCGAGCCAGTTCTCGGCCGGCGGGAGCGGGCAGCGCCACTGGTCGTTGTAGGCGCAGTACGGGTTGTAGGCGCGGTTGAAGTCCAGGAGCCAGCGGCCATCGGCGGCCGGCTCGGCCTCCACATAACGACCTGCGGGATAGCTCTCCGTCCGTCCGGTCGCGTCGCGGAACGGGATGAAGAGCGTTCCGTCCTCGTGCGACCGAAAGGCCGTGAGCTGGATGGATGATCCGTCGACGGTGAAGCGAAAGTGGCCGGCGCGGACCATCTGCTCTGCGGAACCGTCGCTGGTCTCGATCTCTTCGCTGCTCCCTGCCTCTGTCGTATCGAGCTCGACGGTGAGGCGGAACGCCGGGTCCTCCGGGTAGTACCGGAGGCCGGTGAATCCATGACGCGATCCGTGATCAAGTGGGGAGTCGTGACCGTCGCGGAAGAAGTCATCCTTTTCAGCGCGAAACGCTTCGAGTGTCATTGGGTCAGGAACACCGCGGCCAGACCGTACATTCCGTTCCGCTACCCCTTCATGATCCGCTGCAACGCGGTCTCGTCGCGGATCTCGACCGACCGCTGACCGGAAATGACCGCGCCATCGCGTTCCCACCGGCCGATCGCGCGCGAGACGCTCTCCCGGGAGGCGCCGATCATCCGCGCGAGGTCGCTCTGCGAGAGGTCGCGCAGGCGCAGCGTTCCGCGGTCGCGAGTAGCAAGACGCAAGAG
>JBBQHN010000074.1:0-9825 GCA_038324015.1 Candidatus Limnocylindria bacterium
GAAGGTGAGCGAGGCCGTGAAGAGCTACCCCACGGTCGTCATCTGCACCTACAACACCGAGAAGCTGCCCGGATCCGTGCTCATCTTCGCCGGCATCGAGACGCATCCGCTGACGATCCTCGGAACGACGATCGCCGAGAACCCGCAGTACGTTCCGTTCGAGGAGTACGTCGCGCGGAAGCAACGGCCGTACACCGCGGAGCGCGAGCGGAATCTGAGTGGAGTGACCGTCGGGAAGCTCGGGACCTAGCCTTTCGCAGCAACTCCGATGTAGAAGCGCGAGAACGCCGTCTCCTCGACGATCGTGAGACCCGCGCCGCGGCAGAGCTCCGCGAGCTCCGGCTTCGTGTTGAGCCGATTGCCCCAGGTGAGCTCGAACCACTGCGCCATCGCGGCGAAGCGCGTCGGCATCGTCCGTAGCTCCGCGTCGGTCGTCGGATATGCCTCGTCGTAGATGACCAGCGAGCCGCCCGGCTTGAGCGCTTTGGAGATCGCTTTGAACGCGCCGACCTTGTCCTTGGGATCGATCTCGTGGATCACGAGGAACGTGGTGGCGACGTCGTACGCGCCGTCCTCCGCGAGACCCTGCGCGCCCATGACCCGCGCCTCGCAGCGTGACTCGAGGTGGTGCGCTGCGATGAGCGCCCGTGCGAGCTCGATCGAGTACGGCTCGGTGTCGACGCCGACGCACCGCACGTTCGGGAAGCGTTCGGCGAAGTGCACGAGCGCATGACCGCCGCCGCACCCCACGTCGAGGACGCGGGCACCGGCTTCGAAGCGCGCCTGCAGCGTCGGCAGCTTCGGCAGCACGAGATCGGTGAAGATGCGCGGCAGCGCCTGCAGGCCATCCGCGATCGTGCGCATGAACTCCTCGCCATGCTCCTGGTACGGGACGCGAACACCCTCACGGAACCGGCGGGGGTAATCGTGGTAGTCGGCGCCCACAGCGAAGTGCGTCTTCGCGGCGCCACCGAGATAGAACGTCGAGGCCGGATTGCCGAGGATTTCAGCGAAGTGCGGACCCATGCGCCAACCGGCGCCCTCGCGATCCAGGATCTCGTACGCGAATGCCGTCGTCGCCAGGATCTCCGTGTAGAAGGGATCGGTCCGGAGCTGCGTCGCGAGCGCGGCGGAGGTGATGCCGGGGCGCGCGGTGATCGCCTCCCAGACGCCAAGCACGCGCCCGATCTCGAGAAGGTGCGTCGCGTGATAGCCCGCAATGAGGTCGTAGAGCTTCGTGACCTGCTGGGGGAGCGTCGGCTCGGCCATCGGCGGAGCCTAGAGCGACTCCGGAAGCCTCGGCTTCGGCGTGCGTTGGTGCGCATGCAAGAGCCGCGACATCTTGATCGTGCCCGGGGGCTTTGGGTCGTACCGGTACCACACGAGGTACGGCAGGCGGCCGACAGCGATCCGTCTCAGCGTCCAGTCTCCTTCACGCGCGAGCTCGCGCCCGAGCTCCGGGAACCACGCAAGGCGATCTGCTAGCTGGACCACATCTTCGGCAAGGCGGTCGATCCGCGACCACTCGTCTTCAGCCCGGAGGGCCTCGATCTGTCGCGCGAGATCAACCGAGAAGGTCGCGCCGAACTCGACGCGTGCCAACGACTACGTTCGCCTGACCTTGCGTTTCGCTCTCGCCTCGGCAAAGATCCTGTCTATCTCGGACCAAGGGACCGACGGTTCCTTTCCAGCGAGGTCGCGCTTGAAGGTGGCGTACGCCTGCTCGAACTGCCAGCGCTCGGCCAGCGCCAGCTCGCGGGCGTTGACGATCTCGTCCAGGTACTCCGAAACGATGAGGCGGAGCGCATCGGATTCGCCCAGGCTCCGCGCATCGGCAAAACGCCTCAGCCGCGCACGCAGCTCTCGCGGCATGCGGAAGTTGAGCGGGGAGACCGGTGCGACCGCGCGCCGCTTTGCGGGCATCCGCGAAGTGTAGTCCGCCGGACTACGCAGCGGTCGTCGCCTCCGCGTCCGCTCCGAGCGCGTCTTCCGCGGCGCGGAGCAGTGCCCCGGTCGTAGACAACTCGGCCGACCACAACGCCGCACCCGCGCTGATGCGCCAGCGCGCGCCGTGGAACGCGCGCACGTTCATGGTCATCGAGCGCACGAGCTCCTCGATCCGCGTCCGCGCGATCATCGCGAGCCGGTCGGCGTCCCCGGCGCACGGTGCCACGAGGGCAACGCCGTCGTCGCCGTAGCGATACGCGGTGACCTCGCCGCCGAACAGCGTCGACGCGCCGCCGAGCGACGCGCGTATCGCGCGATGGACCATCGCCCGGCGGTTTGCCTCGTTCGGGTGCTGGATGACGATCGCGACGAGCACGACGCAGAACGGCCGTCCACCATCGCGCGCGCCGGCCACGCGCTCGCGAACGTGCGCCACGAGGACCCGATCGGCGTACGCGTCGGCAACGCGCGCGCGGTATGGCAGAGGAGCGGGCTCCGCGACGATCGGCGCCGGTCGCGGCGCGATGTCCCCAAGCAAGCGCATGACGCTCGGCATGACGGCAGTCCACCGCTCGCGCTCTTCCATCCGCTCCGCGGCACCGAGCGCGGTCAGTGCGACCGACCCATCGGGCACCGGCGTGAGGTGGCCGCCTTCGAGCAATGACTGCAGCGCGCGGGCGAACGCGCCGGTCGCGAAGGGCAGCTTCTCAGCGGCAGCGCGCGCCAGGATCGTCGCCGGACGGCCGGGGCCGGTGCTCAGCGTGTCGAGCAGGTAGAAGCGGAAGAAGGCGGTCGCGAGGCCGGTGCTTGCTGGTCGCACGTCGGAGTAACCGGCACGGGCTTGCTCTAGCCTCGCCTCGTGAGCTTTGACGCCGAGATCATCGGCAGTGGACCAAACGGATTGAGCGCCGCGATCGAGCTCGGACGCGCCGGGCTGAAGGTCCGGGTCCACGAGGCCGAGCCGACGGTCGGTGGTGGCGCCCGGAGCGCCGCGCTCACGCTCCCCGGTTTCCTGCACGACGTCTGCTCCGCGATCTACCCGCTCGGCGCGGCATCGCCGTACTTCCGGACGCTTCCGTTGAAGGAGCACGGGCTCGAGTGGATCCAGCCGGATATCCCGCTTGCGCATCCGCTCGACGACGGCACGGCAGCCGTGCTGCGGCGCTCGATCGACGACACCGCCGCCGGCTTTGGCGACGACGGAGCGGCGTACCGACGGCTTCTCGCTCCGCTCGTTGCGGATTGGGAGGAGCTGCTCGCGGAGGTCATGCGCCCGATGCTCCACGTCCCGCGCCATCCGCTCCTGCTGATGCGCTACGGGATCCCGTCGATGTTCCCCGTGGACTTCGCGGCGCGGCGGCTCTTCAAAGGACAGCGCGCCCGCGCGCTCATGGCCGGCCTCGCGGCGCACTCGTCCCTCCCGCTCGACGCGCCGTTCACGACCGCGTTCGGGCTCCTGCTCGCGATCTCCGGGCACGCCGTCGGGTGGCCGCTCCCGCGCGGCGGCTCGCAGCGCATCACGGATGCGCTCGCGTCGTACCTGCGCACCCTGGGCGGCGAGATCGTCACGAACGACCGCGTCGTCGCGTTCTCGCAGCTCGACAAAGCGCGCGCCTATCTGTTCGACACGTCGCCGCGCTCGCTCGAGCACATCGCGGCCGACCGGCTCGGCACCACGTACCGTCGCGCCCTTCGCCGCTACAGCTACGGCCCTGGGATCTTCAAGGTCGATTACGCGCTTGCCGGACCGGTGCCCTGGACCGCGTCCGAATGCCGGCGCGCCGGCACCGTGCACCTCGGCGGAACACTCGAGGAGATCGCGGCCGGCGAGAAGCAGGTGAGCCATGGCCAGCTTCCCGACAAGCCGTTCGTGCTCGTCGCGCAGCAAAGCCTCTTCGATCCGACGCGCGCGCCGCTCGGGATGCACACGCTCTGGACCTACTGCCACGTGCCGAGCGGATCGACCGAGGACCTGAGCGCGCGCATCGAGGCGCAGATCGAGCGCTTCGCGCCCGGCTTCAAGGAGCTGATCCTCAAGAAGAGCGTGATGAACACCAAGGACGTCGAGTCGCACAACGCGAACTACATCGGCGGCGACATCTCGGCAGGTTCGCACGGCGGGCTGCAGCTCATCGCGCGGCCAACGTGGTCGATGGATCCGTACGCGACGCCCGCGGCCGAGATCTACCTCTGCTCCGCCGCGACACCACCCGGTGCCGGGGTGCACGGCATGAACGGGTACAACGCCGCGCGGTCGGCGCTGCGGCGGAGCTTCGGGATCGCCTAGGACATGATCTCGACATCGAGTCGTTCGAAGTCGCGATCGAAGCTGCACACGCGTTCGTCGGCACGCCGCGCGGCCAGCGCCACATAGGCATCGGGAAAGGACACCCTCCGCTCGACCATCAGGTCCAACGCTTCGAGGAGGCCATCCCGCTCGTCAGCGACGATGCCATCAGCCCGAAGGAACGCGCTCATCGCTTTCGCGATCTGCTCGGGCCGGTGCCCGTATTGGGATCCCAGCGCCCAGACGATCTCGGCGACGATGATCGGACTGAGGCGAAGGGCGATCTCCCCGGCCTGGGCTCGTGCCATCAGCCGGTCTGCCCGTTGCCACAGCCGGGGCGGATCCTTCGTGAGGAACCTGAGCACCACGTTCGTGTCCAGCCAGGCAGTCATCATGGCTTGCGGTCTTTCATGATGCGAGCGGTCTTCTCAGCGTCGTACCGTCCAACAGCCGCTGCAGTAGCAGCTCGTTCACGCTCTCGGTCGAACGGTGGAGGCGGTCCCTTTGGGGCAAGGATCCCGGATAGGTCGCTGAGCTTGGGTCGCGGGACGGCGCTGAACCGCTCGGTCTTCGGCTCGAACGCGACCTCGTCGCCCGTTGCGAGCCCGAGCTGCTCGCGGACGGCAGCCGGGATCGTGATCTGTCCCTTGCTGGTGAGTCGGGCGCGGTAGACACCGGTGACTTCGGATACCTTGCGAACGCCTGAGTCCTTACTTCTAGCCACAGCCTTACATTGGCACACCCGCACAATCCGTGTCAATGACCACGACCCTAGCAACCGCCGCGTTCGACCCCGCGCGCCGGTTCACCGACCCGGACGACGTCCTGCACACCGTCTTCGGGTACGACGAGTTCCGGCCGGGGCAGCGCAAGATCATCGACGCGGTCCTCGCCGGCCGCGACTGCATCGGACTCATGCCGACCGGGGCGGGGAAGAGCCTCACGTTCCAGATCCCAGCGAAGATCCTCGGCGGCGCGGTGTTGGTCCTGTCGCCGCTCATCTCACTGATGAAAGACCAGGTCGACGCGCTCGTCCGCACCGGCTACCGCGCGGCGGTGCTGAACTCCACGCTGACACCCGAGGAACGCCGCGCGACGCTCGCCGCGCTGCGCGCAGGCGAGCTCGACATCCTCTATGTCGCGCCCGAGGCGCTCGGCGAGCACCTCCGCTCCGCGCTCGCCGCCGCGAACATCAGCCTCATCGTCGTCGACGAGGCCCACTGCATCAGCCACTGGGGCCACGACTTCCGCCCCGCATACCGCCGGCTCGCGGGACTGAAGGGACAGTTCGGCGACATCCCGATCCTGGCACTCACCGCGACGGCGACGCGGCAGGTGGTCGGCGATGTCATCCGCCAGCTCGGCATGCGCAAGCCCGATGGCTTCAAGGGCTCGTTCTTCCGGCCGAACCTCGTCATCACGACGCAGAAGAAGGGCGCCGGCCGCGAGACGCGCAAGGACATCCTGGCCCTCATCCGCAAGCACAAGGGCGAGAGCGGGATCGTGTATTGCCTTTCGCGCAAGGCCGTCGACGACCTCACCGCCTGGCTACGGCAGAACGGCGTCCCGGCTCGCGCGTATCACGCGGGCCTGTCGGATGCCGAGCGCGCGGGGAACCAGAACGCGTTCGCGCGCGACGAGGCGAATGTGATCGTCGCGACCGTCGCGTTCGGCATGGGCATCGACAAGAGCAATGTGCGCTTCGTCATTCATCGCGATCTGCCGCGGAGCCTCGAGGGCTGGTACCAGGAGATCGGGCGCGCCGGACGTGACGGGCTCGAGAGCGATTGCGTCCTGATGTACTCGTGGGTCGACGTGCTCGCGTACGACCGGTTCCTGGAGGAGGTCGACGACGATGCGCTGCGCGCCGCGACCAAGGAAAAGACGGTTCGGCTGTTCAACCTCGCCGAGAGCACCCGCTGCCGGCACCAGTCGCTCGCCGCGTACTTCGACGAGCAGATCGCGCGCTGCGAGACCAGCTGCGACGCCTGCCTCGGCCGCGATCTCGGTGCGCTGCTCGGCTCGACGGTTGTGCTGACACGGTCGCGCGAGGCGTCGAAAGTGCACATCGATGCCGAGCCGGACGGCGAGCTGTTCGAGAAGCTGCGTGTGCTCCGCAAATCGATCGCCGATGCCGAGAAGGTCCCCGCGTACATCGTGTTCAGTGACGCGGTGCTTCGCGCGATGGCGGCGGCCGTCCCGACGACGGAGCACCAGCTGCTGGCGATCTCCGGCGTCGGTCCGGTCAAGCTCGAACGCTACGGAGACCGGTTCCTGGAGCTGCTTCGCGCTGTCACGTAACAGCCCTTGCTTGATCGCCCGGTAGCGGTTCTACTGCTCCGAACGCAGGGGTGGTGGAGGTTCGGCTGATGCTCGCTCGGCTTCGTCACGGTGGTCTCTTCCGCACAGTCGTTGTGGGTGTCATCGCCTTCCTCATCGGCAGCGCCAGCGTCGTGGTTGCGACAAGCGGCCTTATCCCCGGCCCTGACGGGAAGATCTACGCCTGCTACACGGCGAACAGCGGGCGCGGCGAGGACGCGCGCGACAACGGCAACGATGGCTACGTTCGCCTCGTGTCCGGCGCGAACCAGTGCAAGCGCAACGAGATCGCGATCAGCTGGAACCAGACCGGACCGACCGGCGCGACAGGAACGGCCGGCCCGCGTGGTGACACCGGCCCGCAGGGTCTCGCCGGCGTGACCGGACCGATCGGCCCGACCGGAGCCGTCGGTCCCATCGGCGCAACGGGTGCGATCGGACCAACCGGACCACAGGGTGTCGCCGGCCCGACGGGAGCGGCGGGTGACACAGGCATCGCCGGTCCGACCGGTCCACGTGGTCCTGTCGGCGATATCGGAGCGGTCGGGCCCACAGGTCCGGCAGGTGCCCAGGGCGCCGTCGGCCCCACCGGTCCGATCGGCCCGCGGGGGGAGACCGGATCGCAGGGACCGATCGGGAACATCGGAGCCGCGGGTTCTCCGGGGCCAAGCGGCGTACCGGGAACGCAGTTCACGTCCGTCGAGCAACTAGCCGGGCTTGCGTGCACGGCGAGCGGCGTCGCTGGGATCGTTCAGGTGGTGGTCGCCCCAACGGGTGCGATCTCCCTCCAGTGCAGCGCCGGCTCGACCCCGACGCCAACCCCGACGCCAACCCCGCCAGCAGCGGGCAATGCGATCTACGTGACGACGACCGGCAACGACAGCAACCTCGGCACGCAGCAGCGGCCGAAGAAGACCGTCAACGCAGGGATCGCGACAGCCGCAACGCTGGGTGGCGCTGCGACCGTGTACGTTGCGGTCGGCGCATACGACGAGACCAGTGGGGCGCAGCTCGCGAGCAATGTTTCCTTGCGCGGCGGGTATGACGCGCTCACCTGGCAGCTGGTGCCGGGCGGTGTCACTCGGATCACCGGCTCGCCGCAGGGTCTGCTGGCGACGAGCGTGACGAACGCGTCGGTCTGGACCGTCCAGCTGCACGCCGACGCGTCGACAGCGACCGGCGGCAGCGCGTACGCCGCGCGACTCGTCTCAAGCTCGGTCGCATTCCATGGCGTGTCGTTCGAGGCGGGGCCAGGCCTCGGCGGGACGTCGGGCGTCGCGGGCTCGGATGGCACGCCCGGTTTGAACGCTGGCTCAGCCTCCGCGAGCATCGGTGGTGTCGGCGGGGGCAGCGGCGTCAGCCGCGGTGGCGACGGCGGGAACAGCGTCTTTGGTGCAGGCCCGGGTTCGCCCGGTCAGAACGGAGCCGGACTGCTGGGTGGTGCTGGCGGTGGCGGCGGGCTGAGCTACAGCAGCTGTGGAATCCCGGGCACGAGCAGCAGCAACGGTAGTTTCGGCTCGAATGGCGGTTCAGGCGCCGCGGGTACTGACGGGTCCGGCGGGATCGCAGGGACCTCGGCCGCCGGAGCAACATGGGTCGGATTATCCGGCGGCGATGGCGCAGCCGGGACTGCGGGTTCGGGGGGCGGTGGCGGGGGCGCTGGCGCGGGGTCGAGCGTCTACAACGGCTTCGCCATCTGTATCGACCGGTCCGGCGGCGGCGGTGGTGGCGGTGGGGCCGGCGGCTCTGCGGGGACTGCCGGCACAGGTGGCTTCTTCGGCGGCGGTTCGTTTGGAGTCTTCCTTTTGAGTTCGGATGTGACGCTCTCTGACGGCTGCAGTGTGACGACCGCGAGTGGCGGCAACGGAGGGAACGGCGCGGCCGGTGGGACCGGGGGCGCGGGAGGTCTTCACGGCAACGGCACCGCCGGGGGCACCCCCGCTGGCGGCGGTGGGCTCGGCGGGAACGGCGGTTCTGGAGGCGCAGGCGGCGCCGGTGGCGGCGGCGCGGGTGGCCCGAGCATCGGCATCGCGCGCTTTGGGTCATCGACCGCGACGATCGCGGCGGACACCGCCACGGCAGTCGGCGCCGGCGGTGCCGGAGGAAGCAGCCCGGGCGGTTCATCCGGCGCAGCGGGCGTTTCCACGCCGCTCTACTAGACGAACGCGAAGGGACCGCCCGAAGGGCGGTCCCTTTTCTTTACTACGCGACCTCGACCGGGAGCTCGTAGACCTCGCTCGTCCCGTGGCCGGCCTTCTCGTGGACCCGCATGACCGCTTCCTTGTTGGGACCGGTCGACAGGCAGAAGACCTTTCCGCTCGCGGGGTCGAGCCAGGCGCGCTCGAAGTGGACACCCTCCGCCTTCTCGACCGCGAGATCCTTCGCGTGGGCTTCCTCGAGCTGCTTCTGGGTCACGCCGACGAAGCCGTTGTGCACATCCATGAACTTGGGCATTGTTCGTCACCTCCACTGTCATTCCAGCACAATCGCCGGCACGGCCGAAGATCTGCGTAGCTCGAGCGCTACGGCGCCCGTTTCCTCGAGCTGCTCGCGAGTCGCTGAGCTCCCCGTCGGAGCACAGCCACGGCCGCGGCGAGCGGCGCGAGATCACGCGTCACGATGTCCTCGATGACCCGCATCTCGATCTGGTAATACTCGTGCGCGAGAAGGTCGCGCAATCCCGCGATCTCCCGCCAGGGGATCTCCGGGCGGCGGGCCTTCGTCTCGTCAGACATTCCTCTTACCGCCTCGCCGAGGATCATCAGGTTGTACAGGACGGCGTCGCGGCGGAGGTGTTCGTCGGCCCGACGCTTGGAATGCGCTCGGATCGCCGTGATCGCCGCCGCGATGTCGTCCAGCCGGTCTCGATCAGTGCGCTTCACAATGGCCGTGCGTCGCGCAGCGCGCGCTTACGCACACGCGGCTTCATCATCGATGGCATTGCCACGTCGACCGGATGACCGAGGATCTGCTCAGCATCCTGTTTGAAGCCGACCAGATCGATGAGCGTGCGACCGGGATCGAGGTCCACGAGCAGATCGACGTCGCTCCCGGACGTCGCGTCGCCGCGGGCCACGGACCCGAACACACGGATCGAGTTGATGCCTCTCGCGCGTGCCGCGGCCGTCAGGGCGCCCTGAGATCGACTGAGGTGCTCGGAACGACCCGGCCGCTGGCGCGACCGGCCAAGCGTGATCGACGAGCCCGTCGCTGCGAGGAGCCGCTCGAGCGTTGGGAGTGACGGTGTCAGTGCGCCGGTCTCGTAGCGCGCG
>JBBQHN010000075.1:0-9607 GCA_038324015.1 Candidatus Limnocylindria bacterium
TCGCGATGAACGGCCAGCGGTACTTCTCGAGACCGGCATCGCCGGCGAAGGTGAACTCGCCCGTCGCGCGCTGGCCGGCGGGTGGGAGGGCGATCGGGCCGATCGACGTGTCGGGCACGCCCGACACGCTAGCGCGCGAGCGGCGCTACGGCGTGCAGCGGGTGTAGTCGCCGGTCGTGTAGCCCGTGGTGAACCACTGTTGCCGCTGCGCAGCGGAGCCGTGCGTCCAGGCCTCCGGCGCGACGCGGCCCGACGACTCCTTCTGGATCCGGTCGTCGCCGACGGCGGCGGCCGCGTCGAGCGCGCTCGCGATCTCCGCCTGCGTCGGCGCCTGGAGGTAGCCGGTCTCGGCCGCGTGCTTCGTCCACACGCCGGCGAAGCAGTCCGCCTGCAGCTCCTGCTTCACGGAGGTGCTCTGCGGGCCGGTGCGTTGATCGTTGCTCAGGATGCCGAGCACGTCCTGCACGTGATGGCCGTACTCGTGCGCGACGACGTACGCCTCGGCGAACGGGCCGCCCTTCGCGCCG
The DNA here is from genome assembly GCA_038324015.1 of Candidatus Limnocylindria bacterium. Classification (GTDB taxonomy): domain Bacteria; phylum Chloroflexota; class Limnocylindria; order P2-11E; family P2-11E; genus UBA4735. The sequence goes on from JBBQHN010000075.1 coordinate 528, forward strand.
AACCGCGTCTGGAGGTCCTGGAAGAAGGCGAGGTCGAGGTACACCTTGCCATCGACCGGGCAGTAGAACGGGCCCATCTGCGCGGAGGCGGTCCCGCATCCGGCCTGGGTAACGCCGGTGTAGAGGACCGTCGGTGCCTTGGTGTACTGCTTCCCGCGCCGGGCGAGCTCGTCCGTCCAGTACTGCTGGACGCTGTCGACGATGCCCACGATCCGACAGTCCTCGCGCTTGTTCGCGTCCGCGCCGGTCAGGCACGTCGCGACCGTGGGCGCGTTCGGGTCGTTCGTTCCCGTTGCTTGCGGCACGCTGTTCAGGATGGCCGTCGGATCGACACCGAAGAGCAGTGACACGACCAGGATGATCAGGGTGGCGCCGCCGCCGATGGCCAGGCCGCCGCCGCCGCGGCCGCGTTGATCCTCGACCTGCGACGGATCCAGGCTCTTGTTGTCGTCGAAGCTCACCGCCGGATCACCCGCAAGACCGTTGCCAGCCCGTGCGGTAGCGTCCACCAAGGAAGGGAGCGCTGGATGACGAGCGCGATCCGTACCGAGACGCTCACCAAGGACTATGGCGCCGGCCGAGGGATCTTCGACCTCGACCTCGACGTCGCCGACGGCGAGGTCTTCGGGTACCTCGGTCCGAATGGCGCCGGAAAGACCACCACGATCAAGCTCCTCATGGGCCTGAGTCACGCCACCCGCGGCGCCGCGACGATCTTCGGGCTCGACGTCGACCGCGACGCGGTCGCGGTCAAGAAGCGCGTCGGCTATGTCCCGGGCGAGCTGCCGCAGTTCGGCGGCTGGCGCGGCGCCGAGATCGTCTCGTACGTGGCCGGTCTTCGGCCCGGAATGACCGACGACCGCGTGTCAGCGATCGCCAAGCGCCTCGATCTCGACCTCGGCCGGAAGTACCGCGAGTACTCGCACGGCAACAAGCAGAAGCTGGCGCTGCTCATCGCCTTCGCGCCGGAGCCGGATCTGCTGATCGTCGACGAGCCCACGACCGGACTCGATCCGCTTCACCAGCAGGTCTTCTACGCACTCGTGAAGGAAGCGAAAGCGAGAGGAGCGACGATCCTCATCTCATCGCATGTGCTCTCCGAGGTCGAGCAGGTCTGCGACCGGGTCGGGATCGTGCGCGAGGGTCACCTCGCGACGGTGAGCCCCATCGGTGAGCTCATCGGCATGAAGGCGCACAACGTGTCGATCGAGTTCGCCGGCCCGCCGCCGGTCGATCGCCTCCGGTCGGTTCAGGGCTTCGAGCAGATCACCGTGGAAGGGACGCGGGTCCGTGGTCTCTACCGGGGCAGCTTCGAGCCGCTCCTCGCGGCGCTCGCAGGCGCTCCGGTAACGACGCTCACCAGCCGGGAGCCTTCGCTCGAGGAGATCTTCCTCTCGTACTACGCGAAGTGAACGGGCTGCTGCGCCTCGCCCTCCGGTCCCATCGCGGCGCCATCATCACGATGGCGATCGTCTCGGCGCTGGGCGGTGCCGCGAACGCGTTCGGCTTCGTCCAGATCGCCGGCAAGACGCACGCGGAGCGGCTTGCGTTCGCGCACTCGATGGAGCTGATCGGCGCGCAGTTCTCGTACATCCTCCCACCGCCGGTGCAGCTCGACACCATGGGCGGCTACCTCACCTGGCGCAACTTCAGCTCGCTCTCGCTCGTCTTCGCGATCTGGGCGATCCTCGCTGCCACTGGGCTCGCCCGTGGCGATGAGGAACGGAACTTGACCGAGCTCTGGCTGGCGAACGGCGCGTCGCGCGTGCGGTGGCTTGCGGTCCGGGCAGCGGGCTTCGCGATCGCGGCGACGATCGCGATCGCGGTGATGGTCGCCCTCGTGGGTGCCGCCGCTGCCGCCGCCGGCGATCCACTGCCGATAGCCGGCCTCGCGCTCGAGGGGATCGCCACTTTCGCGCTCACGTTGTGCGCGTTCGGGTTCGGTGTGTTCATCGCCCAGTTCTTCGTCACGCGGCGGGCGGCGGGGCTGGCGGGAAGCGGTGTCCTGCTGGCCCTGTTCTTTCTCAACTCGGCCCGGCGATCCGGCATCGACGTCGGCGCCCTGCAATGGCTCTCGCCCTTTTCCTATTTCGATCGCAGCACACCGCTGCTCGCTGGCGGGCAGCTCGACTGGAGTGCGATCGTCGTCCAGCTCGCCGCCGCCGCCGCGCTCGTCATCCTCGCCGCGCTCGCGTTCGTCCGCCGCGACGTGGGCGGCACGCTCATCACGCGACGCGGCCGCACCACCACCCCCAGCCGCCGGCCATCGTGCGATCCGCTGCTGCGGCTGCCGGTCCTCGCCGCGGTGGAACAGCAGCGGGGGTGGATCACCGGCTGGGCCATCGGCCTGTCGATCCTCGGGTACTTCCTCGTGTCGATCACGCGCACGCTCGTGAATGCCATGCTCGGCATTCCCGCGCTGGCGCCGTACTTCGCTGCGCTGGGGGTCAGTGGACCGGCGGATTTCGTGGGGATCATCTGGTTCGGGACCGCGCTCCTGCTCATCGCGATCTTCGTCGTGGTCCAGGCCAACGGTTGGGCCGCCGATGATGCGGAGGGCCGGCTCGCGCTGTGGCTTTCCCAGCCGGTGTCCCGCACCCGGATCGTGATCGAGCGGCTGGGTTCGCTGCTGGTCGCATCCGGCGTGGTCGTCGCGGCGAGCACGTTCGCGGTGTACGTGTCCGCGAGCGCGAGCGGGCTCGCGATGCCGCCCGGTCGCACGGTGCTCGCGGGTGTCCTGATGCTGCCGGTCGCATTCGCCCTCGGCGGCGTCGGCGAGGCGCTTGTTGGCTGGCGGCCACGGTCGGCGATCGTGCTGCTCGGGATCGTCACCGGTCTCTCCTACTTCATCCAGCAGTTCGCGCCGATCTTCGGGTGGCCGGCTTGGACCCTGCGCCTCTCGCTCTTCGCCCTGTACGGTCAGCCGCTGTCACGCGATGACTGGGGCGGCATCGCCATCCTGCTGGCCCTGGGAGCCGCCGGCACCGCGATCGCGGTCGTCACGATGCGACGCCGCGATATCGGCTCCTGACGACGCGCGGCGTCCCGGCTAGATGCGCTCGAAGATCGCCGCGATCCCCTGGCCGCCGCCGATGCACAGCGACGCGAGCCCGTAGCGGCCCTTGCGCTTGCCGAGCTCGGTGATGAGCGTGAGCGCGAGACGCGCGCCTGACGCACCGAGCGGATGGCCGAGCGCGATCGCGCCGCCGTTCACGTTCGTCTTCTCGCGGTCGAGCCCGAGGTCCTTCTCGACGGCGAGGTACTGCGTCGCGAACGCCTCGTTGATCTCGACGAGGTCCATGTCCTTGATCTCCAGGCCGGCGCGCTTGAGGGCCTGACGGCTCGAGGGCGCCGGACCGATACCCATGATGTCGGGGTCGACACCGCACACGCCGCCCGAGACCACGCGCGCGATCGGCGTGAGGCCGGCCTTCTGCGCGGCCTCGGCGGACGCGACGATGACCGCCGCGGCGCCGTCGTTGATGCCGCTCGCGTTCCCCGCGGTGACCGTGCCGTCCTTCTCGAATCGGGCGATGAGCTTCCCGAGTGCCTCGATGTTCGTGTCCGGACGGATGTGCTCGTCCTTGTCCACGACGGTGACGCCCTTCTTGGTCTTCACCTCGACGGGCACGATCTCCTCGCTGAAGCGGCAGGACTCGCGCGCCTTCGCGGCGAGCATGTGGCTGCGGTACGCGAACTCATCGGCCGCCTGGCGGCTGATGCCGTACTTACGGCCGAGGTTCTCCGCGGTGTTCGCCATACCCAGGCCGTTGTACGAGTCCACGAGCGCGACCCAGAGGTAGTCCTCGAGCTTCTGCTCGCCGAGCGGCAGGCCCCAGCGCGCGCCACGGATCATGTGCGGCGCCATCGACATCGCCTCGGCCCCGCCGGCCAGGACGAAGTCGGCCTGGCCGAGCTGGATCTCCTGCGCACCAAGCAGGATCGCCTGGAGGCCCGAGCCGCACAGCCGGTTGATCGTGAGCGCGGGCGCCTCCTTGGGCACGCCGGACTTGAGCCCGACGTGTCGCGCGTGATACACCGCGTCGCCGCTGGTCTGGAGGACGTTGCCGAAGATGACCTGATCGATCTGGTCCGGGGCGACCTTCGCTCGCTCGAGCGCGCCCTTCGCCGCAATGACGCCGAGGTCCGTGGCGGAGACGTCGCGCAACGCTCCTCCATAGGTGCCGAAGGGGGTGCGCGCGCCACCGAGGATGACGATCTCTTTCATGCCCTCATTGTCCCACCACCCGATCTCACTGCCCGCACGATCGCCCGCTCGACCGCCTCCGCCCCCGCGCGCTGCACGAAGAACGGGTCGATCTCGTGCGGCCCCGCGGCCATGGTGAAGATCGTGTCACCGTCGCGGTCGGTGTGGGCGGGGCGGATCGCTCGCGCGAGACCGTCGTGGGCGGTGAGCGCCACCCGGCGCGTCGCGTCGCGGTCCAGCTTCGCGTCGGTGAGCACGGCCCCGATCGTTGTGTTGTCCGCGCGGCGGGTGAGCTCGACATCCGCGGAGCGATACACCCACTCATTCCGCTCGCCGTCCCAGATGTCGCCCAGCGCGTTGACCACCATCACTGCGGTCACCGTCGCGGGACCGACCGCGATCGAGACAACGCCAAGTCCGCCCGGTCGCGAGCTGCCGGCTGAGAGCTTCGCGACCGTCGCACCGGTGCCCGCGCCGACCAGCCCCTCGGCCGGCGCAGCGGTCGCCATCCGGCACGCGGCGTAGCCGGCGTTCGCGTCGGGACGCACGGTGCCGTCGCCGGTCGCAAGATCGAAGATCACCGCGCCTGCGACGTGCGGCACGCGGAACTGGCGGACCGCGATGCCGACGCCCTGCTCCTCGAGGTACCGCATCACGCCCGCGTACGCAGCGAGCCCGAACGCGCTCCCGCCCGTCAGCAGCAGCCCGTGCAGGATCGCGGTCGCGGACGTCGGACCGATGATGTCGGTCTGGATCGTCGCTGGCGCGCCACCGCCCAGGTGGACGCCGGCGGTGGCCCCGGCCGCGCAGAGGATCACGGTGCAGCCGGTCTGGGCGACCGGATCGGTCCAGTGCCCGACCGTGAAGCCCGCAGGGATCGGGGGCGGCGTCATGTCCGCGGCGAGTCTGCCACCATCCTCATGATGGCGACGCGCAGCGAGCCGAATATCCAGAAGAGCGAGGCCGTCTCGAGCGGCGGGATGGTCACGGCGGAACATCCACTGGCCGCCGAGGCCGGCGCGCGCATCCTTCGTGAAGGCGGCAATGCGGTCGATGCCGCGATCGCCGCCGCATTCGCGATGGGCGTGGTCGAGCCGACCACGAGCGGTCTCGGCGGGGTCGCCTGGTGCGTGATCCGCCAGCCCGACGGCACGGTGACCACGATCGACGGTGCCGGTGCAGCGCCGCGGCGCGCGACACCGGAGATGTACGAGCTCCAGGCATCCGGCGCCTCAGGCATGTACGGCTGGCCCGCGACGAAAGATGACCAGCAGAACGTCGGCATCCGCGCGGTGGGGCAAATGGGATCGGTCGGGTGCCTCTGCTACGCGCTCGAGAGATACGGGACGATGGATCGCCCGTCCGTCATGCGTGACGCGATCGCGCTCGCCGCCGATGGCTGGGACGTGGATTGGAATCTCTCGCTGTCGCTCGCCCTGTACTACGAGCGTCTCGCGCGAGTCGAGGCGTCGCGCGCGATCTTCCTCCGACCGAGCGGCGCGCCGCTGCGCGCGGCCACCGGCTTTGAGGCGGGGGACAAGCTCGTGCAGCGCGACCTCGCCGAGAGCCTGCGCGCGATCGCGACCGAGGGACCCGACGTCTTCTACACGGGCGAGATCGGCCGCCGGATCGCCGCCGACGTGCAGAAGCATGGCGGCCTGCTCACGGCTGAGGACTTCGAGTCGTTCGAGGTCCGCGAGAGCCCGTCGCTCGCAGTCGGCTACCGCGGCCTCGAGCTCCATACGCTGCCCGGCGCCTCGGGTGCGGTCACGACGGTGGAGGCGCTGCGTATCCTCGAGGGCTTCGAGCTCGCGAAGATGGAGCCGCTCTCAGCGATCGCGCTCCACCTCATCGCCGAAGCGCAGCGCCGCGCGTTCGCCGACCGGTTCACCTACCTCGCTGACCCGGCGGTCGTCGGCACGGCGATCTACGACCGCCTCGCGTCGGCGGAGCACGCCGAGGCCGCGCGGAAGACCATCGACCCTGGACATGCGACACCGGGCATCGCCGCGACGTCCGTGCCGCCGTCCACCGACTGCACGACGCACGTGAACGCGATCGACCGCGACGGCCGGATGGTGGCGCTCACGACGACGCTGGGTGGGGCGTTCGGTTCGGGGATCGTCGCCGCGGGGACAGGGATCATGCTCGCGAACGTCATGACCTGGTTCGATCCGCGGCCCGGCCTCCCGAACTCGATCGCCGGCGGGAAGCGGATCCTGTCGGCGATCGTGCCGATGATCCTGCTGCGTGGCGGGAAGCCCTACATGGCGACCGGTGCTCCGGGCGGGCGTCGGATCATGAGCGCGATGGTGCACGTCGTCACGAACGTCGTCGATTTCGCGCAATCTCCCGGGCTTGCGGTGAATGGACCGCGCACGCATTGCGAGAACGCCGATCTCCTGGTTGACACGCGGATCCCACCGGCGACGCGCGACGCGCTCGTGGCGATGGGCCACACGGTGACGCCGCGCCTCGAGACGTTCGCGTCCTCGCACTTCGCGCGGCCAAGCGCGATCGTCGTGAATGGCGCGGAGCTTCGCGCCGGCGTCGGTGCGCTGAAGAGCTCCACCGCTATCGGGGTGGACTAGGGCTCCGTCGTGTTGAGCGAGAGCGTGTTGCCGTCGGGATCCTTGAACCAGCAGACCTTCTGACCGCCCGGAGGCGTCCAGATCCCACGTTCGTCCTGCTGCAGACCGGGGACGCGCAGGAACGTAACGCCACAGCGCGCGAGCTCATCGACTTCGGCTTCGATGTCGTCGACGATCCAGCCGAGCACGGTGAAGTCCTGCGACTGGAGCTCACGCACCTTCTGGACGCGGAGCGTCGAACCGCCGGCGTCGGCGTCGTAGACCATCGCGAACTCGTGCTCCTCGATCAGCCTCAGGCCGAGCACATCGGAATAGAACACGCGCGCCTGGTCAGGCCGCGCGGTCGCGATGAAGGCGCCCATTCGTGCCTGCCCAAGCCACATGGCAGCAAGTATCGCGGCGTACCATTCTTTTGACGCCGGGACCGGCCACAGCCGGCCTGGACGGAGGTTCATCGATGGACGCGCAGTACGGCGGCACCTCATCGCAGCAGGCAAAAGTGACCATCCCTGACATTCAGGCGGCGGCGCGGGCGGGCCGGAAGATCACGATGATGACGGCCTACGACACGGCGTTCGCCAAGCTCGTCGAGGCCTCCGGCATCGACATCATCCTCGTCGGCGATTCCCTCGGCATGGTCGTCCTCGGATATCCGACGACGGTGCCGGTGACGATGGACGACATGGTCCGGCACGCCGCCGCGGTCTCGCGCGGCGCGAAGCGGCCGCTCCTGGTGGGCGACATGCCGTTCGGCAGCTACGAGGCGAGCACCGCAGACGCCCTGCACAACGCCGCGCGGTTCCTGAAGGAAGCGGGCATGGACGCGGTCAAGGTCGAGGGCGGCCATGAGGTCGTCGAGACCGTCCGGTTCCTCGTCGACAACGGGATCGCGGTCATGGGGCACGTCGGGCTGACGCCTCAGCGCGTCGCGCAGCTCGGCGGCTTCAAGGTGCAGGCGAAGACCAGCCGGGCCGCTCGGACGCTCATCGCAGACGCCCTCGCGCTCGAAGACGCCGGTGCGTTCTCGATCGTCCTGGAGGCGATCCCGGCAGCGGTCGCCGAGCTCGCGTCAGAACGGTTGACCATCCCCACGATCGGCATCGGTGCGGGCGCCGACTGCGACGGCCAAGTGTTGGTCCTGCATGACGTGCTCGGTCTGTTCGGCGAATTCAAGCCGAAGTTCGCGAAGCGTTACGCCGACCTCGGTCCTATCGTCGTCGATGCGCTCAAGCGCTTCGACGCCGATGTCCGGGAGGGGCGCTTCCCCGATGCGGAGCACAGCTTCCCGATGAAGGACACGGAGCGTGCGGCGCTCGAGGAGTCGTTCAGGCCCAAGAAGGTGGGTTGATGCGGGTTGCGGTCCTCGGCCAGGGCGCGATCGGAACGCTCGTCTCTCGCACGCTCGATGGGTGCCTGCCGGTCGTGCGCGTCGACCGCACGAAGGCGCCGCTGAACGGCAGCATCGAGCCGGTCGATATCGCGATCGTGACGACCAAGTCGCAGGGCACCGCATGGGCCGCGGAGACCGCGAAGCGCGTCCTCGCGAAGCACGGCACGGTCCTCACGATCCAGAACGGGCTCGGCCATCGCGAGCGGCTTGCCGCGGTGCTGGGAGACGACCGCGTCGCTGTCGGCGTGATCTATGTCGGCGCGGCGCTCGACGACGGTCAGCTACGCACCACCGGACCAGGTCGGGTCGAGCTCGGCCGCGCTGCGCACGTCGATGAGCTCGCCGCTGCGCTCCAGGCCGGCGGCATGACCGCGACGGTGGTCGATGACCCCTGGCCCGCGGTCTGGCGGAAGCTCGTGGGAAACGCCGCCGTGAATCCGGTGAGTGCGCTCGTGGGCATCACGAACGGAGAGATCCTTCAGCACCTCGCCTCGCGCATCGTCGACGCGGCCGCGCGCGAGACCGCGCGCGTCGCGAGCGCTGAGGGCGTGCCCATCTCGGACGACGAGGCGATCACGTTGTGGCGCGCGATGGCCGAGCTCACCGCGGGCAACCGCTCGTCGATGCTGCAGGACGTGCGGAACGGCCGCCCGACGGAGATCGACTGGATCAATGGAGAGGTGATCCGCCGCGGCCGGCGGCATGGCGTGCCCACGCCCGCGAACGAGGCGCTACTGAAGCTGGTCGAGGTCCTCGAGGCGTATCCCTAGCAGCGCGTTGTCGATGAGCCGCGCGCGCCCGACCTGCGCCGCGAGCGAGACGGCTGCACGTTCGACGGGCCCCTGCAGCTCTTGAAGCGTCGCCGGATCGGCGACCGAGACGTATTCCGGCG
>JBBQHN010000076.1:0-9499 GCA_038324015.1 Candidatus Limnocylindria bacterium
TGGACTGCTGGAGCCGGTCGCTGACCGCGTTGAGCTTCTCTTCGTCTGCGGTCGGCTGGACGAGGTACATGAGCTCGTATGGGCGCATGCGGTGATCCCACCTTCCTTTCCTGGGTCTGCAGCGGACGTCCTCGGGTCCCGTCAGTGGGGGCGGGCTGCCCTGGTCCGGTGCGAAAAGGCGCCCCAGCCGTAGGCCAGGGCGGTCCTGCATAGTGTAGCCCGGAGCGGAGAGAGACCACAACGATGGAGATCGGACGCCCATTGCGCGACCTCAAGCCCGATGGAACACTCGAATGCGAGGACTGCGGCATGCCCATGTTCGCGCACGCGCGTGTGCCGGTCGAGATCCGTCTGGAATGCGCGAATCACCATCACGCGATCGCGCGCGTGCCGCGCGACGCCGCAGTCGACCGGCTCGTCGACAACTGGATCGCGAAACGCGGCATCCAGCTCCATGTGCAGCACGAGCGCTGGGGCACCGACGACAAGAAAGGCAGGGACGAACGTGACATCTGACGATCGAGCACTGCGACTGATCAAGAAGGACGCGCTGGCACCCGACCAGAATCCAACGCCGGGGATGACCCGCGCGCACGCCATCACTGTCCCCGGTCTCACATCCGGAACGGCGAGTTCGGCACCGGGCGTGATGAGCGGTTGGCACCACCATGGGACCCACGAGACCTCGATCCACATCCTGAAGGGCACCCTGCGCTTCGAGTTCACGGGCGGCGCGGTCGATGCGAAGGAAGGGGACTTCGTGTACGTCCCGGCCGGCACCGTGCACCGCGAATCGAACCCGGGCACCGAGCCGAATCTCGCGGTCTTCTCGCGCGCCGGGAGCGGGACCGTGACCGTCAACGTCGAGGCGCCACCGACTCGCTAGGCGCTGTTCCCACGTCGCCGCACCACGACGAACGCGGCGACAGCCGCCGCGACGATCGCCGCGACGACGGGTCCGCTGAGCCGATCCGATGCGTCGGGCGCAGGCCTGTAGGTGAGCACTGTGCCGCCGGTCGGCGCGAGCAGGCGCAGTTCGTCGGCGCTCGGTGCGCCGGGATGGCTGCCGCTGCAGTCGTTCGTCGCGTACCCGCTGGCGGCACGCTGCAGGTACAGGAGATGGTCGCCAGGGTCCGCGCGGTAGTCGACGCTCGTGGCGACGTTGTTACCGCGTGGCCCGGGGCCGATCGCGACCGTGATGCGATCCGGCCCGGTGTCGCCCTTGTACACGGTGAGGGCCTGGAAGGTGAGCGACCCGCCGCCGCGATCGACGCTCGTCACACGGCCGTAGGCGATGACGTCGGCACGCGCCATCTGATCTGCCTGGGTCTGCTGAATGCAAGACGCCCGCGCGGGCGCGGCGAGGACCCCGAGGCCGGCGAGCGCCAGCGCCAGGGCGACCAGGCCACGCGACCAGCTGCTCACCATGACATCCTGACGTTCGCCGAGCCAAAAGGTTCCGGATCTTGCGGCCGACCGCGATACTTAGCCTGCCCGTGTAGCCCAGCGGTGAGAGGCGACGGATTTAAAACCCGTACAGCGAGGGTTCGAATCCCTCCACGGGCACCGCCGCGGAGCTTCCGCCACACTTTCCCGGACACCACGATCGGAGGACGTCCTTGGGCGCGAATCCCACTCGCTTCGTCATCATCGGCAATGGCGCCGCCGGTACATACGCTGCGGAGCAGCTCCGCAAGGACGATACGGCGTGCGAGATCGTGCTGATCGATGACGAGCCGTACACGCTCTACAACCGGGTCTCCCTCCCCCGCTACCTCAAGGGCGTGCTCCTCGAGCAGCGCGTCTACGTCCGCGACCAGGCGTGGCACGACAAGAACCGCATCGAGCTGCACCTCGAGACGAAGGTCGTGCAGGTCGACTTCGAGCACAAGACAGTCACGATGGAGCCGGGCGGCGAGCTGACGTACGACACGCTGCTCATCGCGACCGGCGGACGGCCCAATCCGCTCACCTGCCCGGGCGCAGCCACGGCGCCGTCGGTCTTCAATTTCCAGTACTTCGATGAGACCAAGGCGATGGTCGCGAAGATACCGGAGTCGAAGGTCGCCGTGATCCTCGGTGGATCGTTCATCGGTTACGAGCTCACCGAGGCCTTCGCGTTCCGCAAGCTCGAGACCCACTGGCTCATGCGTGGTCCGTGGTTCCTGCGCCGCGCGCTCGACGAAGCCGGCGGCAAGATCGTCACGCTCCTCGGCGAGGATGCCGGCGTGCACTTTCATTACGAGGAGGCCATCGACACGGTCGAGCAGTCGAATGGGACCGTGAAGGTCACCGGCACGGCGGGCTTCACGGCGAACGCCGATATCGTCGGCGTCGGACTCGGGCTCACGATGAACATCGACATCTTCAAGGACACCGGGCTCGACACGAAGGTCGGCGTGCGCACGAACGAGTTCCTCGAGACGAACATGCCCGACGTGTGGGCCGCCGGCGATGTCGCCGAGTTCTACGACGTCGTCTCCGAGCGCCACCACCGGATGGGTACCTGGGACAACGCGCTGAACCACGGCCGGCATGTCGCGAAGAACATGCTCGGCGCGAAGCAGCCGTACGTGGAGGTCCCGACATACGCCTCCGGCATGTTCGACTCGAATATCTCGGTGATGGGCGTGACGACCGAGGAGGAGCCCGATGCGGAGGCGCTCGTGGAGGTCGACTACGAGGGCCGCAACTACAAGCGGCTGTTCTTCCTCGGCGACAAGCTCGTCGGCGCGATGCTCATCGGCAAGATGAAAGGCCGCAAGAAGGTCCTCGAGCTCATTTCCAGCCGCACGCCCATCGACCGCCGTGAGATGGTCCTCGAGCTGCTCGCGATGCCGGAGGTCACTCCAAAGCCAGCCGCCGGAGCCTGAGCGTGGCGAAGCTTGTCTACGCGACGATCTCGTCGCTCGACGGCTACGTGGCCGACGGGAGCGGCAGCTTCGACTGGGCTGCGCCAGATGAGGAGGTCCACGCCTTCATCAATGAGCTGGTCCGGCCTGTCGGCACCCACCTGTACGGCCGGCGCACATACGACGTGATGGTCGCCTGGGAAACGATGGACGTAGGCCCGGAGCCGGCCGTCATCGGTGACTTCGCCGCGATCTGGCGCGCTGCGAACAAGGTCGTCTATTCGAAGACGCGTGACTCGGTCGCCAGCGCGCGGACGACGCTCGCACGCGAGTTCGCTCCGGACGCGGTCCGGCGCGCAAAGGCCAGCGAGTCGCGGGACCTGTCCATCGGAGGACCGACCCTCGCCGCCGAAGCGTTCAAGGCGGGGCTCGTCGACGAGTGTCACCTGTTCGTTGTGCCGATGATCGTCGGTGGCGGCACGCGAGCCCTGCCGGATGGCGTGCGGCAGCGGCTTGAGCTCGAAGCGGAGCGCCAATTCGCGAGCGGCATCATCTACCTCAGGTACCGGATCGCGCGATGAACGACTGGTACATGTAGTGCTTCAACGGGTGTCCTTCCCCGTCGGCGCCACGGAGCTCGACGGCATCCTCCACCTGCCCGACGGCGAGACGATCGGCGGCGTCGCCGTCCTTCCCGGTCGGATGCACACCATCGACAGCGGCACGTTCCTTTGTGAAGCGATCGCCGCAGCCGGGATCGCGGCGTTGCGATTCGCGCACCGGGGCGATGATGGGCTCGACCGGCTGGCCGACACGGCTGGTGCGATCCGCCTGCTGCGCACCCACCCCTCGATCCCGCAGCGCATCGGTGTCGTCGGCCACTCCTATGGAGGCGCCATCGCGGGGCTCGCCGCAGGCCGCGACTCGCGGATCCGCAGTGCGGTCCTGATCGTCCCGCCGACCCAACGCGACTACATGGGCACGATCAAGCCCGTCGCGGAGCTCTCGCGAACGCGTGCGAAGGTGCTGATCGTGAGCGCCACCGCGGACGAGGTCGTGGATCCGGGCGACAGCGAGCGCTACGCAGCGGTGCTGCGTCAGGGCGGCGCACCGTGCCGCGTCATCCGGATCGAGGGGGCGGACCACATGTTCACCAGCCCCGAGCACCGGACTGCGCTCACGACCGCCGTGACCGCCTGGCTGCGCGAGACGCTCGCGTAGGCTCGAGGCATGTTCGAGCGACTCGCGAACGAGGACCTGGCATATCTGACGACCACGGGTCGCACGACCGGTACGCCGCACGAGATCGAGATCTGGTTCGGCATTCGAGACGGCACGCTCTACCTGCTGAGCGGCGGGCGTGACGGCGCCGACTGGGTGAAGAACATCCGCAAGGATCCACGGGTCCGCGTCCGGATCAACACCCAAAGCGCGCCACGAGAGGCCCGGATCGTGAAGGCCGGCACGCATGAAGACGCGACCGCGCGCGAGCTGCTGGACGGGAAGTACATGGGCTGGCGTGCCGGGAAGAAGCTCTCGAGCTGGGCAAGAGGCGCGCTGCCGGTGGCCGTCGACCTCTAGAGCTCAGCGGACCTCGGGGAAGTCTCCGTGCGCGGCGAGATACTTCACGACCCCGCCGGCGGACAGGATCTGCTGCGCGAACGGCGCGATCGGACGAAGCACGGCATTCCCCTGCGGCGTGCGCAGGACCGCGCCCGCGAGGTCGAGCGTGACGTCGTCGCCGTCCTTCGTCAGGGCGACCGCATCCGACGACTCGACGACCGGGATCCCGAGATTGATGCAGTTGCGGAAGAAGATCCGGGCGAAGTTCTTGGCGACGATGCCGCCGATGCCGAGCTTCTGGAGCGCGGCGACCGCGTACTCGCGCGAGCTGCCGCAGCCGAAGTTCTCGCCGCCAACGAGGATGTCACCCGGTTTGACCTCCTTCGCGAAGCCCGGACGCGCGTCGTAGAAAGCGTAATTCTGGAATGTGTCCTGGCCGACCATGAACGGCGCGTAGCGGCCGGGCACCATCTGATCGGTGTCGAGGTCGTCGCCGAAGACCCAGGCGCGCGCCATCAGTCCTCCTGGTCCATGCCGACGACCCACGGCGCGTTCGGCACCGGGTGCGCCATGACGAGCTCGCGCGACCGGTCACCGGAGCGCTCGGACGCGGCACCACGGTCGCCGCGATCCTCGCGCCGCTTGGCGACGAGCGTGTCGAACTCCTGCTCGCTCGCCTCGAGGTACGGCCGCGGGTCATCGATCACACCGGTGAGGGCAGCGACAGCGGCGACGTAGGGCGAACCGAGATAGATGGACGCGTCGGGCGAGCCCATCCGGCCTTTGTAGTTTCGGTTTGCGGTGGAGAAGCAGACCTCCTGGCCGGCGAGCACGCCGCCCGTCCGCCCGAGGCAGGGGCCACAGCCCGAGCTGCCGATGACCGCGCCGGCCGCTGACAGGATGCCGAGCGTGCCGTCGGCCATGGCGTCCTCGAACTGCCGCCGCGACGACGGCACGACCTCGAGACGCACGCGCGGCGAGATCCGGCGGCCACGCAGGATCGAGGCGGCTTGCTGCATGTCGACGAGGCGCCCATTGGTGCAGGAGCCCAGGAACACGATGTCCACCGGAATGCCCACCGCCTCGCTGACGTCCGAGACCTGGTCGACACGCGGCGGGATCGCGACCTGTGGCTCGAGCGTGGACATGTCGACAGTGACCTCACGCATGTACGACGCATCGGCGGCAGGGCGGAGCCAGGCGGGCGCCTCGGGAGTGCCCACGATGATGCCGGCCTTCGCGCCCATCTCCGTCGTCATGCCGGCGAGCGTGATGCGATCGCCCTGCGGTAGATCGCCGACGCCATGGAACTCGACGCAGGCGTAGCGGGCGCCGTCCGTCCCGATCTCACGCACGACGCGCATGATCGAGTCCTTCATCGTGACGCCCTTGCGCAGCCGTCCGGTGAACGTCACCTTGATGGACTCGGGGACGCGCAACCAGGTGCGACCGAGGCCAAGCGCGACGGCGATATCCGTCGCCCCCATCCCCGCACCGAACGATCCGACCGCGCCGTAGGAGTTGCTGTGCGAGTCGCTCCCCACGATCACGGTCCCGGGCTCGCAGTAGCCCTCCTCGACCATGATCTGGTGGCACACGCCCTCACCGGCGTCGTAGAAGGTCTGGATCCCCTGAGCGCGCACCCACTCGCGAAGGACGCGGTGCGAGTCCGCGACGACCGGTGTCGGTGCCGGAGCAGCATGGTCGACGAACACACCGACCTTGCGTGTGTCCCAGACCTTGTCCTTGCCAAGGTCCTTGAGACCCTGCATGACCGCATCGATCACGGAGTCATGGACCATCACCCGTGAGATCGGGACGATGACGAGATCTCCGGCTCGCACGTCGCGGCCGGACTGCTTGCTGAGAATGACCTCAGCCAGCGTTTTGCCGCGGCTCATGCGACGACCCAGTCGCGGAGGATCGAATCGAGCTCATCCATCGATAGGGGACCGGCGTCAGCCAGGCTCTTGATGCGCTGCGTGATGGACCGCAGCTCGTCCTTGCCGAACGTGAGCCCGAGCTCCTCGGCGCGCTTCCCCACCGCGTTGTGCCCGGTGAGCCGGTGCGCGATGTTGATCGTGCGGGTGAGCCCGAAGTCCGCCGGGTCGAGGATCTCGTAGCTGTTCGGGTTCACGTAGATCGCCTTCGTGTGCATCCCGGCCTTGTGGTGGAACGCGTACTTGCCGGTCACGAACTCGTCGAACGGGATCTCAATCTTGACCAACGACGCGATGAGCTCGTCGAGCTGCTTCAGCTTCGGTAGGTCGTACTTCTTCTTGATGGCCGCGGGGTCGTCGGCGTACATGCGCGCCACGAAGCCGCCGAGGGGCGTGATGCCATTGCGCTCGCCGATCCCGAGCACGCTCGTGTCGATGTGCGTCGCTCCACCTTCGAGGATGCTGTAGCTGTTGGCGATCGCGCAGCCCGCGTCATTGTGACCGTGGAACTCGATGTCGCAGCTGATGTGGTGGCGCAGCTCGACGGCGAGCGCGTAGCACTGCCGCGGCGTCGCGATCCCAACGGTGTCGGCGACGCCGACCCGGTCCACCCCCATGGCGGCGACCGCCTGGTAGACCTTCAACAGATCCCCTTCGGTCGAACGGAAGCTGTCCTCGCTCGAGAAGCGGACCTCTTTGCCGTGATCCTTGATGAACTCGATGACCTTGCGAGCTTCAACGATGATCTCGTCCACGCTCTTCCCGTGCGAGAACTCGCGCAGGAATGACGAGGTGCCGAACAAAATGTCGATCCCGGTGACGCCGGACTCGACCGCGACCTTGGCGTCGTCCATGTGGCACCGCACATGCGTGAGGACCTTGGCCTGAAGACCGAGCGACGCGATGGTCCGAAGGTCGGCACAGGACTGCGGAGAGGCGACCGGCGAGGTGAGCTCGATGTACTCCACCCCGAATTCATCGAGCAGCTTCGCGATCGCGATCTTGTCCTCGGTGGTGAAGTGCGCGTTGGAGAATTGCTCTCCTTCGCGGAGCGTGGAGTCGATGATCGCGAAGCGGTCGATCGGCACGTCGTTCCTCCCTCACCTGTGGCAAAGAAAAAGGCCGGTCGCGCCCATGCGCACCAGCCTCCGACGTCGGATCGAAGCTCTGATGCGGTCAGCGCTCCGCGGCGGAGTGCCTTCTCCGTCGCGACAGCCCACGCCCTTCCGGATCGTGGACCAGAAGACGATCCCGAGTCGGATCACCCTCTTCGGCGGCTCACCCCTTGCGTCCGTGTCGGTGGAAGCTCGTTCCTCGACGGCGCTGCTGGTGTCCGCACCTCTGGCCGGCATCGCGTATTCAGTTGTAGACCGATTCTACCGAATGGGAACGCGAATGTGAATCAGGGCTTCGGTGCGGTCACCGGTTTGCGAGACGCCCAGCTCGGCTTGCGGACCACGTCCTCAAGCTTGATGTGCTGGTAGGAGTGAACGGTCGTCTCGTGCTCGGACCGCGCGGCGCTCGCCGCCATCAGCGCGGGCATCGATCCCTGTTCTTGCACGGCGAAGCGCACGTCGCAGCCACCGTAGCGACAGGGGAATCCGCCGGATCTCATCGACTGACGCCCTCCTGGCCCTCCGTGGCCGTCTTGGGCTCACCGTAGCATGCGTGCACCCGTGTTCTTCCGATCAAAAGTGGAACGGCTCGAACGTGCCGGGGACCTCGGCGCGATCGTCACGGTGCTCTCCGACCGCTCCGACAAGACCTATGAGCGCGCACACGCCGCGAAGGCCCTGGCCGACCACCCGGATCAGCTCGGCGGGTTCCGTCAGCGGGCGGTCGCTGTCCTGATGCTTGCCGCGGACGAGCCGAGCGAGGTCCGGAAGTGGGCGCTCTTCGCGCTTGCGGAGCTGCGCGAACCTTCGGCGCTACCGGCGTTCCGCCGAGCGGCGATCGACGGCGACTGGATGATCCGGATCTTCGCGGCGCATGGCTTCGACCGTCTGCGCTCGGCGGACTCGCTCGCGGAGGTCGCAGGCCTGCTCGGCGACCGCGAATCAGGGGTACGTGAGGCCGCGGCAGCAGCCCTCGCGAGCATCGGCGATGGCCGCGCCCGGCCGCTCCTCGAGCGCACCGCGAGGACGGATCCGTATCCGTGGGTCCGCGACGCCGCGCGGGACGCGCTGGAGACCTTCCGGCACTAGCCGGCCTCCGGGCTCGTTACTTCGGAACGACGAAGTCCGCGTCGGAGACGGTCGTGCTGAAGCTGCTTGCTTCCATCGTGAATTCCTGGCCTTGCGACTTGATCTGCGTGAAGAGCGGGACACCGCTCGACGAATAGCAAGACGTGACGTCACCGAACGCGGCGCCGGTCAGAGCCTTCACGCCGTAGCACTGGGCGGTCTGCCCCGCGAGCGACTTCGTGCCGGTGACGCTCGAGTTGAACTGGTCCGGGTGGTCCTGCAGTTGGAGCCCGAAGGACGCCGCAGGGTTCGCGTCGAGGCCGCTACCGGCTGGGCCCTTCTGGCAGAAGCTTTGACCGGACGCGCTCGTGCAGACGTACGTGCCGTCCTCGAGCGTGTAGACCGAGAACGTCGCGCCCGGACCGGCCGAGAAGTCGAATCGGGCCTTCGGGGCCTTGTAGTACCAAGTCTGCTCGGCCGTCTGGGTCTGTCCGCCGGCCGTCGTCGTCCACTTGTAGGTGACCTTGTACGACGTGAGCTTGCCGGCCTTCAGGATGTCAGCGATGTTCGGGCCGGATGACGTCGCCTGGGCCGCGGCTGCGGCCGTCGCACCCGGGGTCGCTCCCGCTGTTGTGGTCGCGGCGGTGGTCGAGGCGGGACCTTGCGCGGACGGCGAGGCCGCTCCACCACAGGCCGCCATCAGGATCGCGAATGCGCAGATACCGAAACGCCTCATATCCACCCTCCGCCTTCAGCGCGAGCGTAGCCCACTGAGACCGCACGGAAACCCCGCAGCTGCGTGAGCGGTTTCCGTGGCCCACACACCGCAGCCCGACACTCCGTTACAGGACCGTCAGCCTGGGCTCGTTCGGTCGGCACGGGTCGTGCCTGGAGACCGGCCGTGGACTGTCTGGTCATCTCGTCAGCGTTCTTGACGCGTCAGCCCCCTGAAAGGAGGTAC